>NZ_WXWS01000637.1:0-14759 GCF_009904715.1 Vibrio sp. V42_P2S4T144
CCTGTGTTGGGCTTCTATGTTTGATAAGGTCTTTTAAATATGCAGGTTCATCGGCTAAATTTCGCGAAACATTTTTAATCGCATAGTCAATGATTCTGAGAAAGATGTGAATGGCGTTACAAACACTGCTCTCAAACAATTTGTCTTTGGACTTCAAACGATGGTGATGTGCCTCCACGCGCACACTAATGAGCAGCGATCTGGACGTCAATGTGTTCAAACTGCTGCCATCGAGTTCTGGAGGTCAAAAATGAAACGAGCCAGCAATAGCTACAGACTCCAAATGATCAAAGAAGTAGTTACCCGTAGAGAGCGTGAAGCTTGTACGGATCCTATGGCGAGATACATTCATCAACTCATGGATGAACGCCCAACAAGTAAATTAGATGTTGAATTCAATCATCGATTTTCAGGAAATCACTTCGACGAACAAGCGGGAGGCTGGGTTAGCGACCGTTGGTCGATGAAATAACGCCAATTACCGCTTTATAGGGAAAATGGATAGGAGATTCCCGGTTCTTTAAGGACACCTTGCCGGACCGGGAATATGTAAAAGCCTAATCAGAACCGAAAGCGAAGGCGTAACCCCACAGACTGAACAAGAGTTCTAGAATAAGTCTTGTTGAGGCGATGACTCATCTTGAAGCTGTTCTGGCTTCGTCTTCCCTGCCAACATCTTTCTTCTGTACCTTTGACGACACAACTTAATAACGTGCAACTGCTGAGCGGGGGTTAAGTTAAGCCAATTAAACCTTTCCTCTCTCTTTCTCATACACCCCTTGCAATACCCTTTTTCATCGGAGGTACATACTCCAACACAAGGGCTTGGGACAGTAAAAAACTCCAGTTGCTCCATACTAAAACCGCTCTTTCCATATTAGGGCGTATTGGCCTAGTTTAAATAATGAGAAGATTAGTCAGCAACAAAACCTGCTATATACTTCGTTATGTCAAAAACATACGAAACCATAACCTTATGCTGACAAAAACAGTGTTTTATTACTTATACTTACCGCGTTTATAAAAACGGAGTCTATAAAATGAAGCTTAGCCTAAAAACGTTAGTTACAGCAATCTCTCTCCCTGTTCTTATGACTGCTTGTGCTAGCAACGGTGATAATGTGAAAGAAATAACGGCTCAAGATTTGCAGCACCACAACTGGGAACTTGTTCAAGTTGATGGCAAAAATATCGTTCTAGACGAACACCAAAAAGCGGCTCGCCTAGAAATCGGTGAAAATCTAACCGCAAACGGCAACGCAGGTTGTAACAACTTCTTCGGTCAAGCCGAGCTGAAAAACAACCAACTACGCATCGAAAAAATGGGCATGACCATGAAGATGTGTATGGAAGATCAAATGAAGGTCGAAAACGCAATGACACAAACACTATCTAACTGGAGCGATATCACGCTAACTAAAGATGGTCTTGTTCTGAAAAGTGCCGATCACGAATTGACGTTTACACTACGTGACTGGGTAAACTAATCCCAACTAAGTAAACCAGATAGTATCTTAAAGCAGCCAAACGGCTGCTTTTTTTATATCGATGAATCGTTAGTCATGCATGCTAAAGTCATTTAAATGGCCAACTTTCTTTCTCTTTTCGCCCTCAATTCCATGCTTTAGACATCAATTTTGCTCTGTAAAACAACCTATTCATATCTCTGGGGACAATAATTTTCAATTACTTGAAAGAATATCCTCAAACAAACGGTCCGCTCCTAAAATGACACCAAATTTGTCCTTTCTTCGTTTTGCTTCACATTGAGAGTAATTCTTTGAATCAATGAGTGATTCCGTTTGGGATTGGCATTGATAATAGAGAGAGATGAATTACTATCCTTGTAACAGAGCGGAACGACTTGCGAAAACGTCAATAGAAACGAAAGCAAGAACCAAAAGACATAACACGGAATAGATATGAAAAAGCTACTCAGCAGCATTGGCATTTTAGCCACGACTTTTGCGACACCTTCTTTTGCCGATTCATCAGTGAATAGCGAATGGCAAAAAATCGAACAGCAAGCCGACGGGCAATCCGTCTACTTTCATGCTTGGGGCGGGAGCCAAGAAATTAATCGCTACATACAGTGGGCGAGTAGAGAGCTAAAATCACGTTATAACGTGACGCTAAACCACGTTAAAGTAACTGATATTTCTGAGACCACTACTCGACTTATTGCAGAAAAAGCGGCAGGCAAAAACAGCGGTGGTAGTGTTGATATGGTTTGGATCAATGGCGAAAACTTCAAATCAATGAAGGATAACCAATTGCTATTTGGTCCTTTTGTCGAAGGTTTGCCAAGCTGGCAATATGTGGATAAATCTCTACCAATTGATGTGGACTTCTCCGAGCCAACAGAAGGTCTAGAAGCACCTTGGGGAGTAGGACAATTAGTGTTTATCCATGACGAGCAAACCCTCCATAACCCTCCAAAATCATTCTCAGAAATGCTGAGCTATGCAAAAGCGTTCCCGAATCGCCTGACTTACCCTCGACCACCAGAGTTTCATGGCACAAGCTTTATCAAAGCATTACTCATTGAACTGTCTAACAACGCCCCTGAGCTGCAACAACCAGTTACCGATGACACGTTTGAACAAGTCACTCAACCGCTGTGGTCTTATCTAGATGAGTTCCATAAAGTCGCTTGGCGCGGTGGTAAGCAGTTTCCAGGCGGTACAGCAGAAACCCTTCAGCTACTAGATGATGGTCAGACTGACCTGGCGATTACCTTTAACCCGAACGCGGTTTTCTCTGCGCAGTCGAGCGGTAATCTTGCAGAGAGCACCAAAGCGTACGCAATGGACGCAGGAGCACTCTCAAATATCCACTTTTTAGCGATTCCTTGGAACGCAAATGCCAGTGCTGGTGCACAAGTTGCGATAAACTTTTTATTGAGCCCTGAAGCACAGTCTCGCAAAGGTAACCTAAACATCTGGGGCGACCCTTCGGTACTAAGCAACCAATACCTAACTGGTTCGGCCAAAAACACTCAACAATTCAAATCTATCGCTGAGCCACATCCAAGTTGGCAAGCGGCGTTGGAAAAAGAATGGTTGAAACGCTACGGGAATTAGTAAGAATCCATGTTAAGAGCGCTGTATTTAGTCATTATCGCAGTTTGTATTTTGCCTACCATTCCGGGACTACTTGGAGTGGTGGTCTCTGCGCTCGGTTATGTACCTCCTATCGGTCTACACCACTTTTCTTTTGATGGCTTCAATGCCGTCTTTGATTGGGAAGGTGTTTGGACATCCATCGGGCTTACTTTCTACTCCGCCATTTTCAGTAGCTACTTGGCTTGCTTCATCGCATTTGCAATTCTACAAGCCTCTTGGGGCAGTAAGTTTTGGCGAAAAATTGAAGTTAGCCTTTCCCCACTTCTCGCGATGCCGCACGTCGCGTTTGCGATTGGCTTTGCGTTCTTGTTTGCCCCAACTGGTATGGGCGTTAGGGTTCTCAACCAACTGTTTGGTTACGACCCGAATGCACAAACGGTGAATGACTTAGTATTGCTGATTAAAGATCCGCACGCACTCGGTTTGATCATCATGCTTGCGATTAAAGAAGTGCCGTTTTTATTGTTGATGAGTATTCCAATTCTTCAGCAATTGAAAGTCGATAAGGTTGAAAAAGTCAGTCATTCGATGGGCTACAGTTCGGCGCAAGCGTGGTGGAAATGCGTGTTCCCACAGTGGATAGCAAAACTGCGCTTTCCAATGCTGGCGGTATTGGCTTACAGTTTGTCCGTTGTCGATGTCGCCCTGATTATTGGCCCCACCAACCCGCCGACGTTTGCGGTTTTGGTATGGCAATGGTTTAACGATCCAGATTTATCGCTCCTACCAAGAGCGGCCGCTGGCGCAGTAATACTGTTTGCGATCGCAAGCCTTTTGATTGGATTTGCACGCTTAATGGAATGGTGTATTACCAAAGGCTTCAAACGCTGGCAGTACTCTGGTCGAAACGGGTTTCGTTTACCCGGTAAAACCCTATTTTCACTGATTGCTCTACTTGCACTTCTAATGATTCCACTCATGGTGCTGTGGAGCTTTGCCCAACGTTGGCGCTTTCCAGATTTGCTCCCAAGCCGTTACAGCCTGCGTTTTTGGGAATACGAATGGCACAGTATTCTAGGGACTCTAGAACAAAGTATGTCAATCGCCCTAATCAGCGCGACTGTCGCGCTAGTTCTTGCTTTAATAGCACATGAGTATCGTCTCCGTTATCGCTGGCAGGTGCCCGGTTACATCATCGCCATCCCGATGCTGATTCCTCAATTATCGGTGCTATTCGGTATGCAAGTGGTAACACTGTACTTAAACAGTAACGCGTATTTCTTTTGGGTATGCTGGGCGCATGTATTCTTTGCGTTCCCATTTATTTACCTCTCGCTAGACGGTCCGTGGCGCAGCTTCGACAATGGGTTAACTCGTGTCGCACTCAGCTTGGGTAAATCGCCGATGCAAGCTTGGTTAAAAGTGAAACTACCAATCCTCCTGCCTGCGATTGCATTCGCATGGGCTATCGGTATTAGCGTAAGTCTGGCGCAATACCTACCGACATTGGTGCTAGGGGCTGGGCGCATTAGCACCATCACAACCGAAGCCGTTGCACTATCCAGTGGTTTTGACCGACGTGTCACCGCTATTTACGCCATTTGGCAAGCTCTGCTGCCATTCTTGTTCTTCTCTTTTGCGATACTGCTTAGCCACTTGCACAGAAAGTATCGCCGCTTGTCTATAAAAGGTTTACTACTGAATGAGTCTTTGTCTCGAAAACCTCGCCATCCGTAAAACCAATGGCGACGCGCTTTTCTCGGCGTTCAATATGACCGTAGAAAAAGGTGAAATCGTTACCCTGATGGGGCCTAGCGGTTGTGGTAAATCCACTTTGTTGGATGCCATTGCCGGGCACCTATCCGCCGAGTTCAACTACTCTGGATCCATTACGCTTGATAACGAAAAGTTGGATGCCCTCCCTGCCCATAAGCGTCAGGTCGGTATTCTATTCCAAGACGATTTGCTCTTCCCTCATTTAACGGTGTGGGAGAACCTTGCCTTCGCGCTACCAAACTCAATCAAAGGTGAAGAGCGTAAAGCTCACGCTATGCAAGCACTGAAGAACATTTCATTGACCAAACTAGCAGAGTCCTTTCCTGACCAAATTTCGGGAGGGCAACGTGCCCGTATCTCATTGACTCGTATGCTGCTAGCAAAGCCGAAAGTTGCGCTACTTGATGAGCCCTATAGCAAGCTGGATAAAGACCTGCGCGTGCAATTTCGCAATTGGGTGGTCGAACAATTGCAGCAAGCGAACATCCCTACTTTGATGGTAACGCACGATGAAGACGATATTCCTGATGGCAGCCGCTGCCTAAACTGGCCGTGGGAGACAAATCATGCTTGATAGCCTGAGTATAAAGCTCATCCGCAAACCGCTGGCACTCAGTGCGACATATCTCGATAAATGTGGTATCACTGCAAATCAGACGACAGTGTTTGGTTTTGTACTTGGCTGTTTTGCCCTGCCTGCTTTGATCGCCGAACAGTACTTGTTGGCGTTGCTGTTTATTTTGCTGAACAGAATCTGTGATGGGTTAGACGGTGCACTGGCAAGGATTCAGGGCATTACCGATGCGGGTGGTTTTCTTGATATCAGCTTAGATTTTTTGTTCTATTCGTTGATTCCTTTTGGCTTTGTGCTTGCCAACCCAGAGCACAATGCCGTTGCAGGCGCATTTTTGATTTTTTCCTTCATCGGCACTGGTAGTAGCTTTTTGGCTTTTGCCATCATGGCAGGAAAACAAGGCATCGATAATCCGGTATATAAAAACAAATCGCTTTACTACATGAGCGGCTTAACCGAAGGTACAGAAACCATTGGCTGCTTGGTTTTATTTTGTTTGCTACCGCAACACTTTGCCGTCATCGCGTATATCTTTGGCGCGGCATGCTGGTTTACTACTTTTACACGCATTTATTCAGGGTTTCATACGCTTAACGATCATTAATACTGCTTAGACAATCGCGTTTCCTTAAGGGACAAGCCGCTAAGCCACTGTTTTATAAAGCACCAAAACGCAGGTTAAATGGGGTATATACTCTTTGAATGAAGAAACCATTCGGAGGCTATATGAAAAAACAGATTAATTTAGGCATGTTGCTCACCATTACTTGTGCGCTCGTGCTTGGCGGCTGTAGCTCACCTAACCCGTACGGAGATGCATACGGCTCATCCGACACTCGCAAAGTTCAGCAGGTTTACTACGGCACAGTAGAAAAAGTAGAACCCGTAACCATTGATGCCTCTACCCAATCCAATGCCATTGGCACCATCGCTGGTGCTGCCGTGGGCGGGATCTTAGGCTCAAAAGTTGGGGGCGGTTCTGGCTCGGATATCGCTGCCATTGGTGGTGGTCTATTGGGTGGCTATGCAGGCAGCAAAGCGGCTGAAGCAACCGCGAAAAGAAATGGCGTGAATCTGACCATTCGTTTAGAGGACGGAAAGATTATCTCTATTGTTCAAGAAGCAAATCCAAACATGATTTTCCAACCAGGCCAAGCGGTCCAAATCAATGTTTCTGGTAATGACGCTAGAGTCGTTCCTCGTTAATTCGGACGAACCAAACCTTTGGCCTGCTTTAATTCAAACACCTAACCCGCGCAAGCTTACATCACTGGCTTGTTAACTTGCGCGTTTCTTTTCGTATCAAACTTGATCGTCGTCAATGGAACATCAATCTCCCACACCTTTCGATGTTCAAATGACATCAAGTTGCTAGCATGAGCCCATTCCAGATAACTTTGGGCTTGTTATGACTCCGACTGTTGACCACGTACTCCTTAATATCGCGCTAAACCTCAGCTCAAATCGCTCTCACGAGCAGCAATATCAAAATCTCATTGATGGGGTCGCGCAAGTATTCCCATGTGATGCGAGCTGCCTGTTTATCTTCGATGAGGATGGTTTTCTAACTCCTGTCGCGGTAAAAGGCTTATCCAGCTCGGTCTTAGGTCGTCGCTATTTCCCCAAGGCGCACCCTCGCTTAGATGCCATTATTCATAGCCGTGAACCGGTGCGTTTCGATGCCGATTGTTCACTGCCGGATCCTTTCGACGGCACACTATTAACTGAAGACCAATGTATTGATGTTCACGATTGCATGGGCTTTAGCTTGTATGTCGAAGGCCAACTTGTTGGCGCACTAACGATGGATGCACTAACGGTGGGCGCGTTTGATGGCATCGATCCTGTCGCTATCGAAACCTTTGCGGCTTTGACCGCTGCGACATTGCGTAACATTGCTCAGTTAAAAGCGCTCAAAGCGCAAAACCAGAAGCAAAAAAGCGTCACTCAAACCCTTATCCAGCAAGCCCGTTCTCAACATGGCGAAATGGTGGGTTTGAGTCCACAGATCAACCAGTTACGAAACAACATTGCGACTGTTGCTCAATCAGATTACGCAGTACTTATCACAGGAGAGACCGGTACTGGTAAAGAACTGGTCGCGCACTCGGTACACGCGCAATCTCATCGTAGCGATAAGCCGATGATTTACGTCAACTGTGCGGCCCTGCCTGAAGGTCTGGCTGAGAGTGAACTGTTTGGCCATGTCAAAGGCGCATTTACAGGTGCTAATAGCCACCGTGCCGGTAAGTTTGAACTGGCAGACGGTGGAACGATTTTCCTTGATGAAGTGGGCGAACTGCCTATGATTTTGCAAGCAAAATTGCTGCGCGTAATTCAGCAAGGCGAGCTGCAACGTGTGGGTAGCGATCAGCATTTGATGGTCAATGTGCGCATCATCGCCGCGACCAATCGACAATTAGAAAAAGAGGTCGAAGCTGGCACGTTTCGAGCAGACCTTTTCCACCGTTTAAACGTGTTCCCAATCCAAGTCCCCCCACTGCGTGCCCGTGACGGGGATATGCCCGTTTTAGCAGGATACCTGTTAGAAAAAGTACGCCAACAATTTAATGCGCCCAACCTGCACGTTCACCCTAAGGTGTTGGCTCAACTGGAGTCTTCACCTTGGTACGGAAACGTACGCGAGCTCGAACATACGTTAACTCGCGCGGCTTTACACGCCATTCAACAAGGCGCAAGCACGATCATGCTTAACCATTTCGACACCTCATTGGCTCTCGATGATGTAAAAAACACATCGCATTATTTACCCAAAGAAAGCCAGCCAATGCGAGAGCTAATAGAAAGCTATCAACGTGATTTAATTGAACATGCTTTGAGCCAAACTGGTGGCGTTTGGGCAAAAGCAGCGGAGTTTTTACAAATGGATCGCGGGAACTTATATCGGATGGGTAAAAAGCTCGGGATCAATAAATAACCGACCACAAGAAGCTGATGTAATTAAGACATCATTTACGTTGTCTTAATTACATCACTCGCCCTATCAAAAACAAATAACATCATTAAAAATCAACAAGATAATAATTGGCACGCATTCTGCTCTCTAGTGGTCAACATCACGACTATTAAAACAATCACTGGAGAACCCAATATGTTCTGTATTCAATGTGAACAGACAATTCAAACCCCTGCTGTTAAAGGTTGTTCTTTTGCACAAGGTATGTGTGGTAAAACTTCTGAAGTATCTGACCTGCAAGACGTGTTGGTTTACACACTGCAAGGGGTTTCTTTTTGGGCATCAAAAGCACTTGAATTCAACATCATTAACGATGAAATCAACCAATGGGCACCCAAGGCATTTTTCTCTACATTGACGAACGTTAACTTCGACCCTGAACGCATCCTAGAGTTAACTTCTCAAGCCGCAACGTACAAAGCATTGTTAAAAGAGCAAGTAATGTCTGCTGCGACTTTGTCAAACACCAACCTTACTGACATTCCTGCCGTTGCCAACTTCGAGCTACCAAACAGCGCAGAAGCGACCTTAACTTTTGCTCCTCAAGTCGCGGTGAACCGTGGTAAGGACCAAGTACATGAAGATGTTATTGGCCTACGCCTACTTTGCCTATACGGACTTAAAGGTGCAGCCGCGTACATGGAGCACGCACGTGTTCTTGAGCAAACCAACAACGATATCTATGCCGAATACCATGAAATCATGGCGTGGTTGGGCACAGACCCTGAAGATCTCGGCGAACTACTTGATTGCTCAATGCGCATCGGCCTGATGAACTACAAAGTGATGGAAATGCTCGACCAAGGTGAAACAACGACCTTCGGCCATCCAGAACCAACCACGGTGAACGTCAAGCCAGTAAAAGGTAAATGTATTCTTGTTTCTGGCCATGATTTGCATGACCTAGAAAAAATCCTGCAACAGACCGAAGGCAAAGGCATTAACGTTTACACCAATGGTGAAATGCTGCCTGCACACGGCTACCCTGAGCTGAAGAAATATCCTCATCTTGTCGGCAACTACGGCAGCGCATGGCAAAACCAACAGAAAGAATTCGCAAACTTCCCTGGCGCAATCGTAATGACGTCAAACTGCTTGTTGAATCCAAATGTGGGTCAATACGCAGACCGTTTATTCACTCGTAGTATTGTTGGCTGGCCTGGTGTGGCTCACATCGAAGGCGATGATTTTAGCCAAGTGATTGAATGTGCTCTAGCGCAAGATGGTTTCCAACACGATGAAATCGAACACCACATCACGGTTGGTTTTGGTCGAAATGCACTGATGAACGCCGCCCCTGCGGTTATCTACCAAGTGAAGCAAGGCAACATCAAGCACTTCTTCCTAGTCGGCGGTTGTGACGGCGATAAAGCGGAACGTAGCTACTACACCGATTTTACGGCTGAAGCACCAGAAGACACGCTAATCCTGACCTTGGCGTGTGGTAAGTTCCGCTTCAACAAGAATACGTTTGGCGATATCAACGGCATTCCTCGCCTATTGGATGTGGGCCAATGTAACGATGCTTACTCTGCAATCCAGCTTGCACTTGCACTGGCGAAAGAGTTTGACTGTGACATCAATGAACTGCCACTCACGCTTGTGCTTTCTTGGTTCGAGCAAAAAGCGATCGTTATCTTGCTAACGCTATTTGCATTGGGCGTGAAAGGCATTTACACAGGCCCCACTGCACCGGCATTCCTAACGCCAAACCTAATCGCCATCATCCAAGAGAAGTTCGATATGCGCAGTATTGGCAATGTTCAGGATGATCTAAAAGCCATCCTAGCAGCCTAATAAACCTGCTTGTTCGCGCCTCCTTACGTGGAGGCGCTATCTATTTCGAACTAAAAATAGCCACAACCAAAGAGATTGTTATGTTTTTTGAATGGCAAGGTAACCAACCCGTCACACTCCGTTGCATCGACAAATACTTCGAAACACACGACACCGTCAGCATAAAATTGGCCGAACTAACCGAATCACTTCTGTTTCAGTTTAAGCCAGGCCAGTTTATTAACTTAGGCGTCGAAATTGATGGAAAAATGGAGTTTCGTGCCTATTCAATCAGCTCAATCAATGAAGACGATCACCTTCAACTCACCATCAAACGAGTATCTGGCGGTAAAGTATCGAACTACATCGTTGACTCGCTGCTGCTCGGTGATACCGTTCAAGCATTACCACCAGCGGGCGAGTTTAACTGCATTGACCACCCACCCGTTTTACGTAATGGCGAAACAAAAGCCTTGCTTATCAGTGCAGGTTGCGGCGTCACGCCCGTATTTTCGATGGCAAAACACTGGCTGAGTAATCAAGATGAAAACGACAACGATGTGGACATCGCATTTCTTCATATTGCACGCAGCCCAGAAGAGACGATTTACTACGACCAGCTAGAAACGTTCGACGCTGTGTATCCCAACTTCCATTTAAAGCTGTTGCTGAAAAACCGAGAAGGAACATCGCACCCACAAGGTCGTTTGAATGCCGACTGGCTTAAAGAGCTTGTTCCTGATTTCAAACAGCGCACCGTTTACCTGTGTGGTCCAAGCCAGTTTATGCAAGATGTTCGCGGCTATTTGAATGACCTTGGTTTTGACATGATGAACTTCTACCAAGAGAGTTTTACGCCAGCGACTGGCGCAGAAACATCGGTCTCCGATGAGACGGTTAACATTTTTGTTCCTGATTTTGCTCAAACCATTGATGCGCAAAAAGGTCAGGTACTGGCCGATGCGCTCGAAGGCGCAGGTTTACCATTAATCGTCGCTTGTCGAAGCGGGATTTGTGGCTCGTGTAAATGCAAGGTTCGTAAAGGCAACGTCTCTTCCACCAGCCTAGAAACATTGACGCAAGAAGAAATTGAACAAGGCTATGTGCTCGCCTGCTCATCAACCATCGAAGCGGATCTTGAAGTGCAGATCGGTTAATGCTGCTGGTATCGATCTTTTATTGTTTCCCGTCATTGCGACGAGCCTAGGCGAGGTCAGGAATCTAATATCAGCGTGTTAGGAATAACTCACTCTGATAATAGACTCTGAATCACACTCGCGTCTCGCTATTCAGATTGACGGGGTATCGCGGAGATGCCAGCCGTACTCAAACGGCTGGTATTATAGATAGGTACAACTTTCGTTTCGTCGTCATTGCTTCTCGCTAAACAGCAACACTTTCAATGCTGCTTCGCTGTCTACGTCCATAAACTCTGGTGGGTTATCCAGACGCTCACGGAATGTCAACTCTGGCGCTTCTTCTTTCATGCTTTCAATCAAGAAGTCGCTTGTCACAGATGGTGAGTTCACACATGCCATCACTTGACCGCCTTCTGCCAACAAATCCGGCAATCGACGTAGAATCTTTTTGTAGTCTTTAGTCAGCGCAAAGCTGCCTTTCTGGAATGAAGGCGGATCGATAATGATCAAATCATACTGACCAGATTTCTTAATCTTACCCCAAGATTTAAAGATATCGTGTCCCATAAAGCTTACCTGGTTGATGTTATGACCATTTAGCTTGTGGTTCTCACGACCTTTAGACAGCGACGCTTTCGCCATGTCGACGTTAACCACTTTATCTGCGCCACCTGCAATGGCAGCGACAGAAAAGCCACACGTGTAAGCAAACAAGTTAAGCACGTTTTTATGCTTCGCATTTTCCCGTACCCAATCACGACCGTAGCGCATGTCCAAAAACAGACCGAAGTTTTGGTTGCGGCCAATATCCAATTGGTATTTCAAACCGCTTTCTTCAACGACAGGGCGAGCGTCTAATTCACCGACAAGCACTTCTGAAGGCGCACCATCGGCATAACGGTGCTGAAGAACCATAGTACGACCTTGCTTGTCTGCCCACAGTGGTGATAGTGCCAACGCATTGAGGCCGCTTTTCAGCTCAGCGAGAAACGCGTCGTCGACTTCTTTAAACAAGTTGATGATCAACTGACCTTGTAACCAATCACAGGTAATTTGCTCTAAGCCCTCAAAACGACGGCCACGACCATGAAACAGTCGACGAATTTCGTTCGGAGCTTGCGCGAGCTCGGTTTCTAGATGCTGAAAAAACAGCGGAAGTTGTGATGCTTGCATCGAGTTCTCTTATTAGTTTTCTTTGTGACGGTTATTTGATCGTAGGCCAGTTCAGTTCCCAAGGGGAAAGCCAAGTATCCAAACCCTGAGAGACGATTTCACTGTGCCATTTGTTACCCAGCACTTGGTATTCTCGTGGGTCGCAAACAAAGCGATATTGCTCATCTCGGTATTGGAAGCAAAGTGAAAATGCATGCAGATAACCGCGATCAGCCTCATTGCCTGCATTGTAAATCGGGTCGCCAACAATACCTGAGCCAACCGATTTTAATGCCACGCGGATTTGATGCGTTTTACCAGTGTGTGGCTTACATAAAAATAGGCGCTCTCCGGGCTCTGCCGCAAGAGAGAAAAACTGGGTGACGGCTGGGTTATTTTTGCTGTTGACCAGCTTCCATGATGAACGGCGCGAACGCTCCATATCACCAACGACCAAACCTTGTTTCTTTTTCGGCTTTTTAGAGCCAATCGCCAGATAGAACTTTTCCACTTGGCGGTCAGCAAAAGCTTGCGATAACGCACTGGCCGCTTTGGCGTTGCGTCCGAGGAGCAGAATACCCGATGTCATTTTATCCAAGCGATGGATAAGATAGAGCTGCTGATCACCACTCTGCTTAGCCACTTCTTGCAGCAGCATTGTGTCGCCATCGTCTTTATGAACAGAGACGTTGGGATGCTTATTGATGATCAGAAAATCGGGATGGGTATGTAGAATATCGAACATAAAAAACTGGCTCCACGTTTGGAGCCAGCAGTATACATAAGTTATCGGACAAAGCTATCGAGGCTTGCCCCCAAGGTATTTGCTAAAGCTTCTTCGAGAAAATGCCAGCAAGACCAATGATTGCGATACCCAGCAGCATGATTTCACCTTTGCCACTATCAAAGCCAGACTTAATCCCCATGAAGGCAACAATAGCAATCGCAACAGGAATCAGGTATTTAACTAGGTTGTACCACAATCCAAATAGCGGGAAGGATACTTCGCCGTCATTAGTGATCTCTTTTTCTAGCTCAGCACGGCTTAGGCGCCATCCTGCAAAGATACAAACCAACATACCACCAACCGCTAAGAAGATTTTGTCCGTTAGCAAGTCGAAGATATCAAAGGCACCGGTACCAAACAGCGTTGGTCCCATTCCACCTAACGATAGTGACGCAAAAATACATAATGCCGCCATAACTGCACTTGCAGACAGAACTGCGTTAGAGCGCTTCATGCCTTTCTCGTCAATTAGGTAAGACACGACAACTTCCAATAGTGATACTGAAGAAGTTAATGCCGCCACCGTCAAACCGATGAAAAATAACAACGCGAATAGCAACCCAATCACACCGCCCATTTCAGCAAATAGCTGAGGAACGACAACGAATACAAGACCAGGGCCTGCCGCAGGCTCCATGCCAAAGGCAAACATTGCTGGGAACATAGCAACACCAGCAAGAATCGCGACACCAGTATCCATCGCTGTAACCATACCGGTTGTTTGAACTAGGTTCTCTTTCTTCTTCAGGTAAGAACCGTACGTCATCATACAACCCATACCTAAGCTAAGTGAGAAGAACGCTTGTCCTAGTGCAGCAAGAACCACGTTGCTGTCGACTTTAGAAAAGTCCGGCATGAATAAGAACTCAAGGCCAGCCATTGCACCTGGCAGCATCAAGCCTTTAACAGAAACAACGATTAGGATTAAGAACAGAAGCGGCATCAGAACCTTACCGGCTTTCTCAATACCACCCGAAATCCCTTTCATCACAATCATGACGTTAAGGAACAGGTAAACACCCATCCACATTAAAGGTTGAATCGGATCTGAGATGAAACCGCCAAAGCTGTCGCCAATTGCTTCTGGCGCGCTGAGTAGACCACCACCCACTTTAAAGATGTAGGCCAATGCCCAACCACCAACCACAGGGTAGAAGCCCATGATCAAAAGACCACTGAAGACTCCCATAACGCCAGTAAACGTCCAGCGTCGGTCAGTTGTTTTGAATGCACCTACGGCAGAAAGACCTGTCTTACGACCAATAGCGAACTCTGTCAGCATCACGCTAAAGCCGATAAAAATTACAAAGATAAGATAGATAGCAACGAATGCACCGCCGCCACTCTCACCTGCTGTGTAAGGGAATTTCCATATATTGCCTAAACCGACAGCGGAACCCGCTGCTGCCATTACGAAGCCTAGTTTAGACCCCCACGTATCACGTGGTGCTGCTGTATTAGTTGTAGCCACGCTTTTTCTCCAAAATTAGTTTGTTGTGTATGCATAGAGATA
>NZ_WXWS01000425.1:0-14730 GCF_009904715.1 Vibrio sp. V42_P2S4T144
GTGCTTATGTGTGTAATAATACGACACATTACACATAAGCAATTGTTCGGGCTTATTATTTAGTAAGGCGCATGACAACTTTACAGCTGGCTAGATCGAGCTTTCGAGACGCCTTGTTATCTTGATTTATCTCGCAAACCAGTTGCTAGCAGCTATAGCCGTCTCATCAAGGAAGAAATGCATGACGATACAACCGATTCTTACTACCGAAAGACTCGTCCTCCGGCCATTCAATATCGATGACTGCCAACAAGTGGCTTTACTCGCTGGAGATAAGCGAATTGCCGACATGACAGCAAACATCCCTCATCCTTATGAGCGACCGATGGCGCAAGCATGGATAGATAGGCACGATCCGATGTATCAGCAGCATCAAGGCGTGGCGTACGCTATTACCTTGCGAAACACTGGTGAGTTACTTGGTGCAGTGAGTTTACCGCGTATCGAAGAGGGCTACGGTACATTAGGCTACTGGGTTGGCGTGCCACATTGGGGGAAAGGCTATGCATTCGAGGCCTCCAAAGCCTTACTCGAATTTGCTCGAATGCACTTTGAGTTAAACGGAATAACCGTGATACATTTGGTGGACAATCAGCGTTCTAAATCGGTGATCCAAAAACTAAATATCCCTTACATCGGTGACAAAACATTGCGCATGCAAGGCAAAGAACGAAAGGTTTGTGTCTACCAACTCACGTTCGTCGCTTCTGAATAAAGTCGAGGAATATGTCGGATGATCATCCATGAAACTTCACAAAATCTGCCCAAGAACAACCCTTTCTTGCTAGGAACTGTATTGTTGTCGCTGTTCTATTTTTCCTACCTAGCAGACAAGATCGTCGAGTTTGGACTCGTAGCACTCACAATAATAGGATTGAAACTTCTCTCAACGTACTTCACGCGCCGCGCGTTCAATCCTAAAACGCTAGATATCGATGCAAGCACCAACACCTTGAAGTACCGCCAGGGCTCAACGGTTTACTTCCGTCTACCTCTTGATGACATTGTCAAAGTCCAAATACAGAAAGAGTTCTTCTCTAGCAAAAGTTTGATGCTCTACACAGTCAACGACGCTTACCAAGTGCCGAATTCAGACAATTTCGATTCTCTACAGTTAAAGGATTTAATGAAACAACTTGAAGAGAGAATTGATGATCAATCTCGCTAAAACGAAAAGAGAAGACATTCTAGAATGTTGCCAATTTGGTCTCTAAATAGAAAGACAAAAAAGCCAGCAATAACGCTGGCTTTTCTCTGTGTTAGTCTTGCGCGACTTTCACGCGAATTTTGCTTTTTTCTACGTTCGTCAAATTCAGTGCTTCAAGAGCAGAAATTGCTTCTGCTTCGTCCGGCATGATGACAAAACCGAAGCCTTTCGACAAACCCGTTTCTTGATCAAGCACTAGCGAACACAGTTCTACTTTGCCGTACGCTGAGAATAATTTGCGGATATCTTGCTCGGTCATGTGACGAGCCAAGTTTCTTACTAAAAGTTTCATAATGAACCTAGTTGGTTTGATAACGGTTCGATTCTCTCAGTTTCTCTCTGGCAAACCAAGTGAATAATATGACGGCGGTGACTAGATCATTCTAAGTACATCTGTTTAAATGATTTTCCGTTCATTTTTCACCCATAGGATAGCCAGCATGGAAACGAAACGTCTCAAACTCATCCCCGCTTGTTTAGAACGAGCCGAAGAGGCGCATCAAGCTGTCGTTCGCAGCCAAAAGACTCTCGAAGTCTATCTGCCGTGGGTGCCTCATGTGCTGACATTAGAAGCGATGATAGAAGGGACAGAGAAAGCCATCGCAAACTTTGAAAACTTCGAGGAAGAGCTGCGTTACTACATCATTGAAAAGGAAAGCGATCGTTTACTGGGTGCGGTCGGTTTGATGATTCGAGATCCCGACGTACCATCCTTTGAGATAGGTTATTGGTTAGATGATGCAGCCGTTGGCAATGGTTATGTTGCCGAGGCTGTGCTCGAAGTTGAGCGCTATGCGTTTGATGACTTGGGCGCCAAGAGAATCGCAATTCATGCTGATAGCACCAACCAAAAGAGCCGAGCTGTAGCCGAGCGCTGTGGTTATGAGTTCGAAGGAGAGCTCAGAAACGAACGTCTGACTACATCGGGAGAGCTGAGTAACACCGTTGTTTACGCCAAAATTCATCGCGACTAACACTCCAATCTAACCGAGCAATGCTAAGCTTTGATCTCAAGCTACCACCATTAACGTTAATTAAGTTTCAGATAAAACAAAGCCCGCTAAAATAGCGGGCTTTGTGTTCATATACGGGAAGTTACTAGTCTAGTTCAACCAGTTTTTTCTCGAACGACTGGTGTTGGTCTAACACGTCTTGCGCAGCACCACCCGTTGCTTTACTTACCACAATGATGGCAAGCGTAGAGAAGATGATGCCCGGTACGATTTCGTACACATCAAACCAACCGCCAGTTAGCTGCTTCCAAACTACGATAGTGATACCACCAACAAGAATACCTGCTAACGCGCCGTTACGGTTCATACCGCTCCAGTAAAGGCTAAGTACAACCGCAGGACCAAATGCCGCACCAAAACCAGCCCAAGCGTAAGATACAAGACCAAGTACTGAGCTATCAGGCGTCATCGCTAGGAATAGCGCAACAAGCGAAATAACGATAACACCGATACGACCAATCATTACGATTTCTTCAGAAGACGCTTCTGGCTTGAATACTTGCTTGTAGAAATCTTCTGCAAGCGCTGAAGATGAAACAAGGAGCTGTGAGTCAGCGGTACTCATTACCGCCGCTAGGATTGCTGCTAACAACATACCCGCAACGACAGGGTGGAATACTGCGTTAACCAATAGCATGAAGATCTTCTCGCCGTCTTCTAGTTGAGTACCCGGATGACCCGTAACCCAAACCAGACCAACAAGACCAACAAGCATTGCACCAACCATAGATAGTGCCGTCCAAATCACTGCGATACGACGTGCAGTCGTTAGATCTTTGTTTGAACGAGACGCTTTAAAACGCGCTAGGATGTGTGGCTGACCAAAGTAACCAAGGCCCCACGCCGCTAGAGAGATAATGGCAATCGCAGACAATGGTTCGCCTTTCGCGTCATTCCATAGCGTTGCAAGTTCTGGGTTGATGTCATGTAGATCAGAACTTAGCTGACCTAAACCACCGTCCATTACCGCTATAGGAACAATCATTAGCGCAGCCGCCATTAGAAGACCTTGCACTAAGTCAGTCCAAGATACCGCTAGGAAACCACCGAATAGTGTGTAAGAAACGACACACACCGTGCCGATGATAACAGCGTAGGTATAATCTAGACCGAATACCGTCTCAAACAGTTTGCCCCCTGCGACCAAACCTGAGCTGGTGTAGAAAAGGAAAAATAGAAGAATGAAAAACGCAGAGATTGTCTGAATCAGTTTCGACTTATCGTTGAAGCGACGTGACAGGAACTCTGGCAACGTTAGCGCGTCAGTTTGGATACTGTAGGTACGAAGGCGTTTTGCACTGATGAGCCAGTTTGCCCATGTACCAAGAAGTAGACCGCCGGCTAACCAGAAGGCCTCGATACCCGCAGCGTACGCATAGCCAGGCAAGCCTAGCAGCAGCCAACCACTCATGTCTGAAGCACCTGCAGATAATGCAGCAGGCCACGGACCTAGGCTACGGCCACCTAGGAAGTAGTCAGATGAATTGGAAGTCCTCTTATACGCGTAAACGCCAATAGCAACCATAATCAGTAAATACGCCACAAAAGTGGACGTGATAGCAAAGCTATTTTCTATCATTAGATAGTCCTCGTTATAATTATTTCCTTCCTTGCCTGCCCTGATATTTTACCGTCTCAGCAATACATCAGAGTATAAAAAACCAATCTGGACCGGCTCTCAGTCCAGTTACTCCAGATTGGCATTACAAGTCAGGTTAGTGAGTTTCGTTCCCCAACTCGAGTAGAGTTGCGTTACCACCCACCGCGGTAATATTTATCGTTCGAGTGCGCTCAGTAATGAAGCGCAACGAGAGATGAGGATCATGAGCCAATTTCGGTGACTCTAAATCCGTTTCAGAAACTAAGCCGACGATTGCACCGTCACGCTTAGCTAGTTGAAGATTGAGCGCATGCTCAATCTGTGAACGCCCAACATAACCCACACTACGTACATCGCTCTCAAGCAACGGGGCAGACGCATCGTACGCAACAACCTGGACTAAGTTAGATGGGAAGTTTGCCAACGCTACAGCTTGCTTAACCAATTGGTTTAGCTCTGCATTGTCACTGCAAACGACCACACTGTTGCCTGCAATTAAGGCACAGGTGATCATCGCAAAAGCACTGTATAACGCATTATCAGCAGGCTCGATGTTGTTTTCACAAATCACCAAAGCCACACCGCGTCCTGCGGCATACAGTTCGTTAGTTTCCCCTGTAGGGCCAACTAACTGGTGAGTTTCTGCAAGAAGAGCTGATGCTTGTTGCAAGTGGTAAGAAACCACCTTGGCAACGGTAGACTGCTGCCCTTCTAGTGCAGATTTAAATGCCAGAACATGCTCGCATTTGTAATCAAAATCAGTCAGATTCCACTGCTCCCACGCAGAGAATGCATCTTTAAAATAGGTGATCTGATGAACCATAATGCGACTCCTTATGCGTTTTCTGCTTGAGCAAGAAGATGTTGAGTAAAGCGGAATAGGTAGTGTGGACCACCAGCTTTCGGGCCAGTACCCGACAAGCCTTGACCACCAAACGGCTGTACACCAACCACAGCGCCAACTTGGTCTCGGTTGATGTAGCAGTTACCTACTCGAGCATGTTTCTCAATCCAACGGTACGTGGTTTCGTTACGGCTATGGATACCCATCGTCAATCCAAAACCCGTTTTGTTGATCTGCGCAACCACGTTCGGTAATTCAGACGCTTTAAAGCGAACAATGTGCAAGATTGGACCAAATTGTTCTTCTTTCAGCACATCGATGCCCGAGATTTCAAACGCACTTGGTGAGACAAAGTCACCATGCTGGCACGACTCATCCAGCTGTAGCTGAGCGACTTTAGTCTGTGTTTTGCTCATTTGCTCAAGGTGAGCGAGGAGTTTTTGTTTTGCATTGCTGTCGATAACCGGACCAACATCTGTTTTGTGTAGGTAAGGTAAACCAACATGCAGTTCATTCATCGCACCTTGAATCAGGTTGATCATACGGTCTGCTACATCTTCTTGTACAAATAGAACACGAAGGGCAGAACAACGCTGACCAGCAGATGCAAACGCCGAACGAATCACATCACGCACCACCTGCTCTGGCAATGCAGTACTGTCCACAATCATTGCGTTTTGGCCACCTGTTTCCGCAATAAACGGAACCGGTTTCGCGCTGCGCTCCGCGAGCGTGACGTTAATGCGTTGCGCCGTTGCCGTTGAGCCAGTGAATGCCACACCAGCAATAGCATCATGAGAAGTCAGTGCATGACCGATCTCAGCGCCGCGACCAGTAAGTAACTGAATCACACCAGCAGGGAAACCCGCATCAAGCATTAATTCAATAGCACGAGCGGCAATTAAGCTTGTTTGCTCAGCAGGTTTTGCAACCACAGTGTTACCTGCAATCAGTGCTGCCGTTACCTGACCAAGGAAGATAGCCAACGGGAAGTTCCAAGGGCTGATACACACAAACACACCAAGACCTTCACGGCTAGAAATGCGTTTCACACCGTCAAAGCCTTCTAGCTCAAATGGCTGTAGGTTTTGCGCTTGTTTCGCGTAATAACGACAGAAATCCACTGCTTCACGAACTTCATCAATACTATCGTGAATCGTCTTGCCCGCTTCTTTGTGACAAATCGCCACCAGCTCAGCCAGATTTTTTTCCATTAAGTCAGCAAGCTTTTCTAAACAAGCCGCTTTTTGCTCAACAGGAACACCTTTCCAATCAGAGAAAGCAGTTTGCGCCGCATCAATTGCAGCGGAAACATGATCAAGTGTTGCAAATGCCACTTTGCCGACTTCAATTCGGCGATCGTACGGTGCGGTGATGATCTCAGCCGCATTTTCCTTGATCATGCTTTCGGCAAAACGCTCACCATTGATCATCGGGCCTGCAACCCACTGATTGTCCATGAAGCTTTCTACCTGCGCTTCAAATGGCTTCGCCTCACTGTCGATATCAATGTTGACGCCATATGAGTTCTTACGCTCAGGGAAAATATCGGCAGGCAATGGAATTTTGTCGTTGTGTAGCGTGTCAAAACCCGTCAACACATCCACAGGGTGGTGGGTCAACTCATAAATCGGACAACGCGCATCAACTAGACGGTGTACAAACGAGCTGTTCGCACCATTTTCAAGCAGACGACGAACCAAGTACGGAAGAAGATCAGCATGGCTACCGACAGGAGCATAAATACGTACTGGCTGACCGTACATTTTCATAACATGGTTATACAGTGAATCACCCATACCATGTAGGCGCTGGAACTCGTATTCTTTGTGCTCCGCCATGACAGCAATTGCCGTCACTGTGTGAGCATTGTGGCTTGCAAATTGTGGGTAGATATTACCGCGAACACCTTCGCTAAGTAGGAAACGAGCACAAGCTAGGTATGCAACGTCCGTCGCTTCTTTGCGAGTGTATACTGGGTAATTTGCATAACCCGCTTGTTGAGACCACTTGATTTCGCTGTCCCAGTACGCGCCTTTAACCAAACGCAGAGGAATAACGTCACCTTGCTCTTTTGCGAGTGCATTTAGCCACACCAAGACTGGTAGCGCACGTTTTGAGTAGGCTTGAATAACCAAACCAAACTTGCCCCAACCTTTCACAAGATCGCTACGGTACACTTTCTCAAATAGCTTCAGAGAAAGCTCAAGGCGATCCGCTTCTTCTGCATCGATTGTGATTGCAACGTCGACTTCAATTGCACGTTTCAATAGCTGCATTAGTGAGTCATACAACTCTGTCATTACACGTTCTTCATTTGCGACTTCGTAGCGCGGGTGTAATGCAGAAAGCTTGATGGAAATCGAAGGCGCAGGGCTGGTGTCGTTACCGTAAGTCTCGCGACCCACCGCTTCGATCGCCATTAGGTAATCTTTGAAGTACTTGTTCGCGTCCGCTGTAGTTAACGCCGCCTCACCTAACATATCAAATGAGTAGGTGAAACCTTTGTCGCGCATTGGACGACCGTTCTTTTGCGCTTCTTCGATCGTACGACCACGAACAAACTGGTGACCCATGATCTTCATTGCCTGATACATGGCTTTACGAATCACAGGCTCAGAGAATTTATTTACCAGACGGTTTACAGCCTGACCTGGGCTCTGGGTGCCTTGCTCACCAAGACCAACCACTTTACCTGTTAGCATGAGGCCCCATGTTGATGCGTTAACAAACACAGAGTCAGAGTTTTTCAGGTGAGATTTCCAGTCTGCGACACTCAACTTATCTTTAATCAAAGAATCTGCTGTCGCGGCATCTGGGATGCGCATTAATGCTTCTGCAAGACACATCAGCAAGATACCTTCTTGAGTATCTAAGCTGTATTCCAGCAATAAAGCATCAATCATCTGGATTGACTTCTTATCGGCACGAATGGCTTCGATAAGGTGGGTCGTTTGGGTAGTGATCGCCGATTTTTCATCCTCTGTCGGCGTCGCTAGTGGCAATAGTTGCTCTAGCCATTGAGACTCGTCCACCATATATAATGGCGAGATCAGTGACCACAACTTATCAAGCGGCTGCCCGATAAATTCCGGTGTCAACACGTTCGTAGCTGTAAACATGTGTGTTCCTCAATCTCACTCCTCGAAAACCGCTTCGAGGATTATCAATGGCTGGCAGTGTATTTTGAGGCCGATAAGAATACTTGTCAAAAACTACGACATTTTTGCCAAAAACTCGCTTTTATAACAAAACATCCACATAGTCACATTCAAATAGGTAATATTTTGTGTTGTAAATTTTAATTTTTTCATTGCATTCACAACAAAATATCAAGAATATCAATAAGATTTTTGTGAAGAGCTCGTTCTAAGAGAAAATGTAGGATCAAGTGGCATATCAGCCACTGCAAAGAACAGAGAATTTAACAAAACGAGAGATAGGTCACGTGAATAAAACATAAAAAAACCATGCATAGTGCATGGTTTTATTCTAATTGATGATTATTTGACCTAAAAAACGCATTGTTATCCAACTTGTTTTTTATAACGGGAAGGTGATATTCCCTGTAAGCGAGTAAAAGTATGAGTAAAAGTACTCTGGCTTGAGAAGCCAGTAAACTCGGCAATTTGCCCTAAAGAAAGGTGCCCTTGCTCGATTAATTCACGAGCCATGTCGATTCGCTTTCCGAGAACATATTGATGAGGTGTAATCCCCATCTGCTCTTTAAACAAGCAATGGAACTGACTTTCCCCAAGAAACACTCGCCCGGCCAATTGAGCCACACTAATCTTATGACTCAGGTGCTGCTCAATGTAACGATCAATCGCCTCCAAATCAAAGCGCGACTCTTTTCGACTGGTCTCAAATGCCGAGATATGGCGCTGCATTAACGCAATCACAGTGTCGTTACACGCACGACTTAACAGCAGGTCATCCGGATGGTTTCGCATTTCCTGAACCAACATCTGTATCAGCTTCTGAATTTGACTATCTAACTGGAAGTAGACATGGTCTCTCTCCAGGTTATTGATTTTTTGAAGCATTTCGGGATCATCATTTGTCGGTTTGGGCATATTCAGCACCAAAATATCCGATTGATTGATGACGCCACCGAAAGCATGATCAGAGCATGCGGTGACCACACAACCTTGACCAGGGCCGACAAGATTACCTCGCCCGCGCACTTCAAATTCGGCTTGCCCTTTTAAACCAATCACGATCTGCGTATAAGAATGATCGTGGCAATCCATATAAGACGGAAGTGTGATCAGCTCCGCCGGCTTTGGCAGCATAATCTCTTGATATGAAAGGATTTTTTGGTTATCTGAGTCACTCATTTTAAACAGTCGTCTTTACACGGTCAGCTTACGTCTTCGCATCATATACCTTCTTTGTTGGGTTGCAACTTTTACCCAACTCAATCGACAAGATCAAATCAGCATGATCAAGTTCATTTACATGATCATAGTTCCGGAACGATGATCATGCGAGGTTAATTTACGGTCAGTGAGCAACCAATTTTATTAACAAAAACGGATAGATAGGCAACACCTTACGTATACATAACCAATCAATGTAAAGATCCTTATTACCGAACAATCTGTTATTTTGTAAAACACCGTGCTCCATATTAGATAAGTCGTCCCTGAAACGGATCGAAACCCACTCTTAAGCTCAACATAGAGGGATTTCCCCCCTTACTAATATGCCTCTGATTCAATACATTAGTTATCGAGCTTTAAGATGCATACGATCTAAAGCTCTCGGTATCTCATTGATACCTCTAACTTACTTAGCAGACCCTCGCTAGGTAATTTAGAACCTCTTCTACACGTCGACAAGATTATATCTTGTGTTGCCAGCCCGTCTTCAGGCTGGCTTTTTTTTCGCTTCTCAACAATGAAAACAATGGCATAAGCTGATATCATAGCTTTTGTCTCACTGTCCCTCTCATATGCTTAGGTGCTGCTCTTTCGCTCACAAGTGATATGAACGTCAACCACATTACAACTGAGTTGTAGGAAGCATGATCAAGGACGATACGAGTTGTAAGCCGAACATTAGGCGGACATCCGTGAGCGCACATATCTGTAATGAAACAGACCATTTTCCCAATTAAACTCTTCGTTCCATTTCGTCGTTGTCTATGACTACCTGACGAAAACATCGAACACCTTGAATTTAATTGGATTGAGCGCCAATCAACGAACGTGTTCTAGCAACGTAACTGCCTACTTGGCAACATCGATACGAGCCATGTAACACGGACGTCTCTGTATTGGTAAAAGCAGTATGTAGTGAGTCCTTTTGTGAATATTTCAGTCGATACCATAGAACAATCCCTCCTTAAACAGCTACCAGGTTGTTGGGGATGCAAAGATAAAGATTCGGTATTCCTATACGTAAACCAGGAATACGCAGAACTGTTAGGGCACACGTCGCCCGAGGAGTGCTTGGGTAAAACTGATTTTGATATGGCCAGCCCAACCACTGAATGCGCGCAAGAATTTCAACGCCAAGATAAACATGTTCTCGAAACTGGCGAGTCACTAAAAATTCTGGATATCCACCCTTATCCAGATGGCCGCTGGCGAGCACATATATTTACTAAAACACCGTGGCGAGATGACAAAGGCGACATCGTAGGCACCATTTTCTACGGAAGGGAACTCACCGACACCGCCGTGATTGAAGTCGGGTATTGGGTTTGTCGTGCAATCAGTACCAACCCAAATCAACAATCCATCTTTCGTTTTTCTGACTTACAACCAAAACCAGAGAAGCTCACATGCCGCGAGCAAGAAACGCTTTTCCTCTTGCTCTATGGCAAAAAGCCTCAATTTATCTCTCAGGTCATGGGCATATCAACAAAAACCGTTGAAGGTCACGTCGCACGCTTACGTAATAAGTTTGCAGCGAACAGCAAGAACGAGCTAATAGATAAAGCAATGGAAGCAGGCTACGGCTCTGTTGTACCCAAAACGCTGCTTAAGCATCAATTATCGGTTGTGTTGAATGGAGAGCGATAATTCGCATCGCTTCTACCTACAAAAACACCGCCCCAATTCGGCGGTGTTTGTTTATTCATGAGGGACCATAAGCCTATGGCGCTAGACGATCAATGTCCCAACTTCCATCATGCTGGGAGAAAAGAAAACGATCGTGAAGGCGATGTTCGCCACCTTGCCAAAATTCGATGCTCTTTGGTTTTACGCGAAAGCCACCCCAAAAGGTTGGTACTGGTATTTCACCCTTAGCAAACTTCTGTTTTAGCTCTAAAAACTTACCTTCCAACACACCTCTGGCAGAAATACGGCTACTTTGTTTGCTCGCGATTGCGGCCAACTGGCTCTCTTTAGGACGAGAAGTAAAGTATTTCATATTCTCTACGGCGGTAAGCTTTTCAGCCACACCAGTAATATGAACTTGGCGCTCTAACGGATGCCAAGGGAAGTGCAAACTAATATTGCTGTTATGCTCTAGCTGCTGGGCCTTGCGACTGCCTAGGTTTGTGTAAAACACAAAACCATCTTTGTCGACGTTTTTCAATAGAACAATGCGTTGAAACGGCATGCCATTTTCATCAACCGTTGCAACTGTCATCGCAGTCGGGTCCGTTAAACCCGCTTCAACTGCTTGCTCTAGCCACAGATTAAATTGATCAATAGGATCAGCTTTCAAATCTTTACGACGCAGCCCACCTTTGGTGTACTCACGACGAATATCAGCAAGTTCCATCTTTACTCCTTCACTCGTTTTTGTCGATTGTGCTCCCGATACTGAGGAAATACAAGGACATCATTGTGCTTGTTATCGTTGCCGCTCACAGCATCACAGTGCGTCATTTGATACCATGACACAAAAAACCAGTGAGCCGATCGTGAACTTACTCAACCCCAAAGCCCTACGTCATTTTTTACTGCTACTGTGTGCCGTTGGCATTTCAGGGCTTGCGCTTACTCATCATTACGCAACTCAATACCAACATGATCAATGGCAACAAAAGCTAGAGAGACAAGCCGCGCAAGTATCACAAGAAGTGGACTACGAACTGGCAAAGTTTGAACAGATACCAAACCTATTAAGTCACGACCCAAGACTACTCAAAGCAGTCGAGCGCGGAACGCCCTCTCAAGAGCTCAACCTACTGTTATCAGATTGGTTGAAGCAAAGTTTGGCCGATACGATTTACGTTCATGACCGTACCGGGTTAGTCATAGCCTCAAGTAACTTTCAGCAAGAAGATACGTTTGTTGGCTCTAGCTTTGGCTATCGCCCCTATTTTAAAAATGCGCGACGCGGTGAGCCCGCTCAATACGTTGGATTAGGCGTACGCTCGAATAAACGTGGGTACTTCTTCTCATCTCCGCTGTGGGTAAATGAGGAAGTCTTTGGCGTGATCACAGTAAAAGTGAATTTGGAGCAATTAGAACAGCGCCTTTCGCAAACCACGACTGACGTACTCATTACAGATAAACACAATGTCGTGTTTATGAGCAATTTACCAGACTGGCGCTATCGTGCACTTTTCCCACTGTCATCGAGTGCAATAAATGAACTTACCGAAACGCGTCAATATGGCGATACCTTACCCGAATATTTTGGTGAGTTAACGGCACACAGTGGTGTCACAGAGTTTGATGACAATCAATTGCTTCTATCACCGAATTACCTCGCATACGCAACACACTTATTGGATAAAGGGTTTCGCGTCGTTGCCTTAATTAACCACAACAGCGTTCTTACCGCCGTTTTACAGGCCGATATCGTCTTCCTGATCTTATATGCGCTCATTGCTCTAATTGCGTTAGCGTGGTTCCAAACCCTAGTTAACAAAGCGCGCCTTGCTCATCTCAATGTGAGCCTAGAAGAAAAAGTAGTGCAACGGACACTAGTTCTGAGTGAAGCCAACCAAAAGCTACAACAGACCATCCGCCAATATGAACAAAGCCAACAAGAGCTTAAACAAACACAACAAGAGCTGACGCAAGCCGCGAAATTGGCACTGTTGGGCGAGCTATCAGCCAGTATTAATCATGAGATAAATCAGCCACTTTCCGCACTAAGAACCTATACCGAAAACTCGCAGCGTTTGTTGGCAATGGAAAAATACCCAATGGTCGCCGACAATTTGGGCAAAATGCTGACACTTAATGACACTATTTCGGAAGTCATTGCCCGCTTAAAAGTCTTTACTCGGAAAGCCACGCACGATTCACACAATGAAATCTCAGTACTGCACGACGCGGTACATACTGCCACCAGCATTTTGAGCAACAAGCTTATTAAGCAAGGAGTAACACTAAAAGTTCCGGCCATCGACTATGATGTGAAGCTGGCCATTCACAGCGTTGAATTAGAACAAGTGCTGATAAACCTCTTCCACAACGCCGCACAAGCGATGGAAAACCACTGTATCGATCCGCAAATATCCATTGCTGTTCAGTGTCATGATGACAGTTGCGACATTCTTGTTTCCGATAACGGGCCTGGCATGTCGGACGAAGCCCTAGCAAAAATCTTTGATCCATTTTTTACGACTAAGCCTGAGGGCTTAGGATTAGGTTTGACCATCTCCAAACGCATTTTAGAGAGCTATCACGGCTCCCTCTGTGCCTATAAACATCAGAACACAGAACAACAAGCAGGAGGCATGACCTTTATCGTGACGCTACCAATAGTCAATCAGAATAAACGTACCCCAGAAGTGGAAAACGACCATGAATAACCCAGTTTTCTTTGTTGATGACGAACCACACATTCGTGATGCCGTGTCTCAAGCCCTGCTGATTGAAGGGATAGACGTCACCTGCTTACCAAACGCAGTAGAAGCCTTACGCGTAATCGACTCAAATACGCCTGCGATTATCATTACCGATATCCATATGCCCGTGATGGATGGCTTGGAGTTTATGCGAACTTTGCGAAGCAAAAACGATCACTTTCAATTCATCGTACTTACTGGACATGGAGATGTGAAAACCGCGGTAGATGCGATGAAAAGCGGCGCGTACGACTTTCTAGAAAAACCGTTTTCAACGGAACAGCTCATGAAATCGCTCAACAATGCCAGCGATAAACTGAACTTGTTGCAAGAAAACATCTGGCTTAAGAAAGAGCTCGACATGCAAACTCATGTTGGTCCGAAAATGATTGGTCACAGTAAGGCCATGGTTAGTATTCGTCGCGCCTTGATCAGTGCGCCCACAAGCCAGCCGCTCATTTTTGTAGGTCAAGATGGTACGGGTCGGCGACTCGCTGCACAATTTGCCCACGACATACATGCAACACCGGATAGTGAGCTAATCGCCGCTTCTGGTGAAGACCTCTATGAGCTTTCATTAGAAGCGCTCGACAAAGCCATACACCGCTTAAGTGAAGGAAAACGCCACTGCAGTTTGTACTTACATAGCGCAGAGCATGTATCATTTGAGCAATGGGAATACTTATTCAAGCACCCAAAACTTGAGCGTGTTTTTGGCGCGACCACCCAAGCCGAGCCACCTCTAAAATCCCTGGCGACTCTAATTCACTTACCGACGCTCGATGAAAGAAAGGAAGATATAGGGCCTTTATACAAGCACTTTGTGCGCCACACAGCGAGTCGATATCAGTTACAGCCGCCACATATCAGCCTAGAAGAGGTCAAACACCTCACCAGTCTCGAATGGCCAGAAAACGTTAAGCAGCTACGCCAATTTGCTGAACTTCGTGCCCTCAAGCCAGATACTTTTAGAATGGAAGATTGGAACAGTGAGAAAAGTCTTGAAATTCAGAGTATGACTCAGCGCACAGAATACTTTGAATATTGCTTGTTATTCGATGCATTGCAAAGACATCGCGGCAGACTCAAAGAGGTTCAACTAGAATTACAGGTATCACGCAAAACCTTGTACGACAAACTAAAAAAACATCAGTTGGATAAAGCCAAGTTCAAGGCGTAATAGCTATACTCCGGCGCTAATTATGCTTTTGTTTGATTTAGAAAGTGTAAGAAAGCTCATTTGAAGAGAGAATAACCCTCTTCTCATATTTTATTAGCCGAGCATGCTGACATGATCGG
>NZ_WXWS01000219.1:0-14599 GCF_009904715.1 Vibrio sp. V42_P2S4T144
AGCCCACACCAATGCCGGCAGCAACCAGCAGTGCAACATATCGTTTTTTTATTGACATAATTAGCAACACTTCCAAATAAAATGTAATTATAGGTCGCAAATTACTACTTTATGGGTAGTCCTCTCTTGATCCACATCATTTCCGTGTTGCTCTGTATGCCTCAAGTATGAAATTTTGTTATTTGCATCTCAAAGATGAATATATGGCAATAATCCATTACCCAGCCAACTATTCACCACATAAATCACTTTTATGAATGCAACTATTTGATTAAACAGATAAGAGGATGAGAGACTGAATCTCCACATTGATGCAGTAAGGACACGCATGTCAGTTTACATCGAGACGCACAGAAGCCAATTAAGACCCATCAAAGCCAGTGACTGGGAACTCTTTCAACGATTACTTTCCGAACAAGAGGTTATTGCGCTCTGTTTCGATCGTCCCAGCGAAACAGAAATAAGAGAAAAATTTGCTTCGCGATTATTACCATGGACCCCAAATTGCCAGCATTGGCTTTGCCTTGTAATACTCGATAAGCAATCTGAACAACCCATCGGCATCACTGGCTTTGCTATTGAAAACGGTAAGGCAGAGGTAGGTTACTTACTTTTGCCGGAATTTCATGGCCAACAGTTTGGAACAGAAACTCTTCAAGCGCTTCTATACTGGGCAACCTCGACACATAACATCAACCACTTTTCCGCGACGGTCACTGAAGGCAATATTGCATCAGAGCGTGTCCTGATAAAATGTGGTTTCGAACTCATTGAGGTCATTCCAGACGCATACCAAATTGGTGGCAAACCCTACGCCGATAAAATCTACTCACTACATAAATAAGGACGTATTTTGAATAAAGTAGTCATCATTACCGGCGCAAGCCGAGGCATTGGAGCCGCAGCGGCAAAAAAGCTGGCCGAGCAAGGCTATCGCGTTTGCGTTAATTACCGCACTCAGCAAGAGGCCGCCGACCAAGTTGTGGCAGAAATACAAGCAAACGGTGGAAAAGCGATTGCCATCGCCGCAGACGTAGCCGATGAGAAGCAAGTGCTCTCCTTGTTTGATGAAACAGAACGTGAATTTGGTGCAGTGACGCACTTGGTCAACAACGTTGGCATCCTATTTACTCAATCGCCTTTGTCTGAAATCAGCTTGGAACGCTTTCAGAAAGTAATGAACACCAATGTGAATAGCTGTTTCCTCTGCTGTCGAGAAGCGGCGAGGCGATTCAGTGCAGGCGGTGCAATTGTGAATGTCTCCTCTGGAGCGTCGCGCTCAGGCGCGCCATTTGAGTATGTCGATTACGCCACATCAAAAGGCGCGATGGATACCTTAACTAAAGGGCTCTCGCTAGAGTTGGCAGAGCGCAATATTCGCGTCAATGGCGTTCGACCTGGTTTCATTTACACTGATATGCATGCCGACGGCGGAGAACCAAACCGAGTAGATAGACTCAGCCCTCAAATTCCTCTTAAACGCGGTGGCACGGTAGAAGAAGTGGCAAATGCGATCGCTTGGCTATTAAGTGACGAAGCCTCTTATGTCACGGGATCATTTATCGATATTGCAGGGGGCAGATAGAATGCAAGTCCATATCCGACAAGCAACTCCCGATGATTTAGACGAAATTTTTCAGCTTAATTTTCAAATTAATTCACTGCATTTTGCAAATGCGCCAGAAGCCTTTGTTGCGCCTTCAGAAGCTGACCGCGAATTTCTTGCACAAGCACTAGAGAACAAAGAGCGACTCTTTTTGATTGCCGAACGCGAACAGCAAATTCTCGGCTTCTTAACCGCGATGATCACCCAAAACGACACCGTCAGTTTTCTGATCAAAGACCCAATTTGTCGCGTGGGAACAATTGTTGTCGATGAAGCGCAAAAGCAGCAAGGAATCGGCCGCCAACTGCTCCAAACCTGTGAGCAATGGGCGCGCGATGCCAATGCCACACAAGTTCGATTGGAAGTGATGGAATTCAATCAGCCAGCACAGCGCTTTTACGATAATCAAGGTTTTAAAACTAACTCACGCATTATGCTGAAACATTTGTAACGATAACGACAATTAAGCGCTTTTCACGACTAAACCCACCTAAATCGCATTTATCGATGCAATTTACCCCCCTGATTTTAGAAAAAGACGATATGATGTGCGGATAAGGAGATTCGAACATGATTTATCTTTTCGATTGGGGGAACACCTTGATGGTAGATTTCCCTCACGCACAAGGAAAAATGTGCGATTGGGAACACGTAGAAGCTGTTCCTCAAGCCAGAGAAACACTGGCAATACTTTCCCAAAATCATCCCATCTACATTGCGACCAGTGCATCTGATTCCAACATGGAAGAGGTTCAGCGTGCATTTGTTCGCGTCGACTTAGACCAATACTTAAATGGCTATTTTTGTTTTGCCAACCTCGGTATCGCTAAAAACCTACCTGAGTTTTATCTCGCCATCGCAAAACAGTTAGGGGTTAACGTGAGTGGAATAACCATGGTTGGCGATTTACCTCACAAAGATATTTACCCTGCGATGAAAGCGGGCGTAAACACAATTTGGTTTAACCCAACGGGCGCTGATGCACCAGCCGAAGCCATTCCTAACCAAATTCGTTGTTTATCTGAGCTTATCCCCTAACCGTTACTAACCTGCACTAATCAAGGAAGATGAATGCAAATCAGATCCATCAAGGTGAGCGATATCGCGCGCTTCACCGCGCTGTGGAATCGAGTGTACTCCGAAGGGGAATTTTTGATTTCTCCTGCACCCGATAACGCAACGCTTCGCAGAATCCTGCAACGTGTGGAAAACGAGTCCATCCCTCAGTTTGTCGCGTTTGACCGCCAAAAACTTATCGGTAGTGTTGAAATCTACCCAGCTGAGATGTGCGGTTACGAAAGAGGGCAACGCCTTCGCGTCGGTATTCTTGGTATTCACATCGACAAAAACTACCGAGGCAAAGGATTGGGGCGGAAACTATTGGCAGTCGCGATCGCACGTGGTTGGGAATTTGGTTACGACCAAATCGCACTCTACGTATACACAACCAACACACCAGCGATTGCTTTGTATGAACGGTTTGGATTTGAACATCAGGGGGAACTTGGGGAAGTGACCTTGCCAAATGGTAAAGTCTTGATGAGTCAAAAAATGGTATTGTATAAAGCGCAAAGCCCTTCGAAAAACCCCGATTTGTAGAGTCACGATAACCGTTGTTCGCAACACTTATTCGGGATTAACACCCTTGCGTCACATACCCTCGAACAATTGAATCGTTAGAGGCTTGATTCACGTAGTAGAAATAGCATGCCTCTTCTGCCAGTGTGTAACCTTGCGGCCAAATGTACACAACGCGATCAACTCCCGATTTATCTAAGAACTGATAATCAGGAATCGCGACAAAATGAGCACTGTTTGGGTGCTGCTGACCGATGATGCAAAAATCACTGCCTTTGCACGGCACGTCAATTTTCGAATAACCTCTGGCTGGTAGATCGATTTCTAACAAAGCTCGAATACTATCGGCACTCGCTTCTGGCATGCCTTTGCGTGTTTTGACATGTCGGTCAATGTAGTGAACGTGCTCTTGGCCGTAAGCGTTATCAATCACTGATTGAGCATGGAAGAACTTGAGAGCCGTACCCAAAGAAGACTGAGAACTGTGCAGCATCGCAGCGTATGCTTGGCGATGAATATCGAGTAGTACTGGTAAAGCAGCTAATGCGATGAAAGCCAAAGTGGTAAGCACTATGGTGATTTCCATCAGCGTAAATCCCTTTGATTTCACGTTTCTTATCTCAACTAGCCCAAGACAATAGCCCCACATCCATGTGAGACCGAGCCAATATATCGCCAATTTCTTACGATTAAAGGCTTAAGGGGTAAGAAGAGACAAACACCACGCAAACTTGAGAACAGCAGCCAAAGAGCAGTGTAACAAAACGACGCTATGTGTCAGATATTAGACGGTTTTTACTCTCTAGTTACTGAGTAAAGGCACATTATTTCGCACCAGACCACGACGAACATTCGTGCACATTTTGCCAAAACGACGAATCTCATCGAACTGCGGAACAATGCCGCGCTCCATGGCTGACTCCCAATAAGTGACTTCTGAATCGACCATTTCCAACAATTTCTTCGGACAGCCAATGCACTGCCCTTCTGGTCCACATACAAACGTTTCTGGTTCATAAATTGGTAGTTCCGCTTTTACTTGCTCGATGATGCTACGCATGGCGGTCATTCGATCTGGCTTTACCTTCATCATTCTGCTCCACGGATTAAGATGAAGCAGATTGTACCCACTGATACGCAAATGTCCCTAGCCAATTTAGGTATATTCTGTTTGAATCGATTTCTTTATCGTCAGATCCGGCTTTTTAACCACCAAATACACCGCCGTAGCTGCCAGTACGAAACCAGAAATCCCCATCCAATCAAATGACTCTCCAAACGCGAGCCAAGCCTGAATCGCCGTCGTTGGCGGCACTAGGTAGAATACAGAAGCTACGCTCGATGCAGCACCGTTCTTAACCATGTACAGCAGCAGTAGAATAGCTACACAAGAGAGCACGACGACCAACCACAACACAGTCAAAATAAACTCCAGTTCCCACTGCACTTGCATGGTTTCAAACTGCATCGCAACGGGCAGAAACATGACGAGCGCGGCCAAATATTGCACCGTCGCACCACCCACCATATCCACTTGTTGGCAATGTTTTTTCTGATACAGCGTCCCTAGCGTGATACCAACCAAAGCCAACAAACACAAACCAATGGCCAACACTTTATGCTGCTCGGATTGCCACTCCATTTTGCCCATCAACACCATAGCGATACCGACAAAACCAAGAGCCAAACCCAACCATTGCGAGGGTTTAAATTCCTCACGAACAAACGCCACCAGTAAAGCCGCGGTTAAAATCGGTTGAATACCCACCAGCAACGAACTCAACCCAGCAGGCATACCCAAGGCGATAGCGAAATAAGTACCGCCCAGATAGAAACCGTGGATCAACGCACCAACTACACAGCTGTGCCAAAAATCTTTTCCTGTCGGCAACCTTCTACGCAATACCGCCACAAGAACCAGAAACAATAAGACATTGAATGCCATACGGATAGAAAGTAGTGTCGTTGGCTCGGCATATTGCAAACCAAAACGCGCACCAACGAATCCAGAAGCCCAAAGGATGACAAATACAAAAGGGATGGCTCGGATTAACATGATCGCCTCACTCACGCTTGTTTTATGTTTTGAGATACTGCTAATGTAATTAGGTACAGTGTTTTCAAAAAGTGACAGATGGAAGTGTTTTTATGGGTACAGATTTATTGGGAAGCGGTGAAGGGAATAAGTACCTCGTGGTGGAAAAACACCTCAAACAAGCCATCAGTGGTGGCGTTTATCAGGCGGATGATCGACTGCCCTCCATTCGCTCGTTGAGCCAAGAATTAAACGTCAGTAAAAATACCGTGATTCGTGCGTATCAAGAGCTGGAAGCACAAAACTTGGTGTACTCGGTTCCCAAATCGGGTTATCGAGTTAAAGTCGCTTTGCCGACCTCTCGCTCAATTCCGGATCCGACTCGCGTGGATTTGCTCTCGATCTGCAAAGAAATCCTTACTTATCCTGAATACCAAGAGCGTTTGCCTACCGGTTCTGCCCACCCAAACATTGACTCTCCCGCGATCAAAAGCTTGTACGCCGAGATCGGCCGTCACAGCCGCCAGCAAACGCATGTACCGAGCCATTACCAGTTGCCACCCGGTGATCACCTCTTAATTAAACAACTGGCGAAAATCACGCAAGATTTGGGCACACCAGCCAAATTGGATGAAATCATGGTGACGCACGGCGCGCAACAAGCAATAAGCCTAGCGCTGCGCGCAACGACACAAAAAGGCGATATCGTCGCGGTGGAGTCTCCTTGTTATTTTGGAAACTTATTGATGCTCGAATCACTCGGCCTCAAAGTGGTGGAAATCCCGAGTTGCCCACGAGACGGTATGTGCCCCGAAGCCTTAGCAAAAGCAATGGCGACATGGGACATAAAAGCGATCATCGTAACACCAAACTTCACCAACCCTACTGGTGCCATGATGCCGTTAGAAAAGCGCCAGCAATTGCTATTGGCGTCCGGCAATGTTCCTATTATCGAAGACGATGTGTTTGGCGGGTTAAGTTATGATAAGCCGTTGCCAAGCTTGAGCTTGCTCGATGACAAGCAACGCGTGATTTACGTGAATTCGTTATCCAAAACACTCGATTCGCGTTTGAGAATTGGTTGGATGCTGGCGGGGAGATATCGAGATCAAATTGAGCAATATCTACTGTGTGAGAACATGGGCAGTTTGAACCTAATGCAGTCAGCCGTGGCAACGTTTCTAACGTCAGGCAAGTATCGAACGCATACTGCGCGAATGGGTCGGGTTTATCAAAACAACATGCGTCGATTTATCCAGATGCTTCATCAATACTTGGATGAATACGAATCTCTAAAAAATCGATATCAGATCAACGCCGTGCAAGGCTCGTTCTTGCTTTGGTTGCGACTGCCCGAAGACACGGATAGTTATGCGTTGTATCAAGCGTGCAATAAGCACAGAATCAGCCTACTTCCCGGCACCGTATTTGGCACTCAAGAGCAATATCGACATTGCGTACGCCTCAGCGTGGCAAACTTTGGTCATGAAACCGATTGGAGTCATGCAATGCAAACACTGGCAAAGTTGATAGCAAAGCATGCCTGTTAACTCGCTCTTGCTAAATGAACTTATGCCCACACACGCAAACAGGTAACAACAAAAAACTCCACGCAAAGGTGGAGTTTTCTCGTATCGTTATCGCCCTCAGTGCGACTTAATTTGCCACATTCTCGCGACGTTTTCGGCTAAATTGGCAACGTTGACGTCGGCCTCTTTCATGGCCTCAGATAAGCTCATCGCCCTTGGTACACAAGCAAACACCGCATCAATTCCGCACTCATAAACCGCCTGATAGTTGTCGCCCACACAGCCTGCTAATGCAATGACTGGTAAATTAAACTGTTTGGCCACCTTAGCAACGCCCATCGGGGTTTTGCCATGTGCGGTTTGATGATCGATGCGACCCTCGCCTGTGAATACGATATCCGCATCCGCAACATGCTGAGCAAGCTTGACCGTTTCTAGCACAATCTGAATTCCCGGTTGCAAACGTGCTGGCGTGTACCCGAGCAAGGCCGCGCCCATACCACCAGCAGCACCCGCCCCTTCACGAGTCAGTACGTGCTTACCCGTCGCTTGTTCCGTCAACTCGCCAAACTTGCGCAATGCGTTATCGAGCAGAGTGACGTCTGACGCTGTCGCTCCCTTTTGCGGGCCAAAGATAGCCGACGCGCCTTTGTCGCCACAGAGTGGGTTATCAACATCGCACGCTACCAACACTTCGCAAGCAGCTAAGCGCGGGTCAAGACCAGAAATATCGATGGACGCAAGCGCCGCTAACCCGCCTCCATTTGGGGTAATTGCATGGCCAGATTCATCAAGAAACGTAGCCCCCAACGCGGTCAACATACCCACGCCACCATCATTGGTAGCGCTGCCGCCCAAACCAATGATTAAGCGTTGAATACCTCTGTCTAGCGCGTGTTTGATCAGCTGTCCGGTACCAATGCTACTGGTCAGTTTTGGGTCGCGAGCGTCACTCGGCACAAGGTGCAGCCCACTGGCCTCCGCCATTTCAATAACCGCGGTTTCGCCGTCGCCGAGGATGCCATAAAACGCTTCAACATCATTCCCTAATGGCGCGGTCACTGTTGTGAAGACTTGTTCGCCTTGAGTTGCATCTATCAAAGATTGAACCGTGCCTTCGCCTCCGTCTGCGACCGGAACCGTAACAAACTCGGCATCATGCCATACGCGAGCAAGACCCGTTTTGATCGCCTCGCTCACTTGTTTGGCGGTTAAGCTTTCTTTAAATGAATCAGGTGCAATTACCACTTTCATACGTATTTCCAGAGACTTATAAGAGAACGAGACTCAAAATGTACACCAATGCCATTGCCGTGACACCTTGAACGAGCGTAGCCATGGTTTGCGCGCGGTACGCTAAGCCCACCGACATGCGGCTAAACTGCGACACTACCCAGAAGAAGCTGTCGTTTGCATGAGAAACCGTCATCGCACCTGCACCGATCGCCATCACCGTTAATACGCGGCCCATTTCTGAATCTAGCCCCAATTGCGTAAGCATAGGCGCAACCAAAGCTGATGTGGTCACCAGCGCAACCGTTGACGAACCTTGCGCCGATTTTAGCGCAGCCGCAACGATAAATGGCATGAAAATACCCACGCCCAGCGCCGATAACGTCGTACCCAAGTATTCACCTAGCGGCGTTGCTTTTAATACCGCGCCAAATGCACCACCCGCACCGGTAATCAAAAGAATAGGCGCAGCAGCCGTAATACCTTGGCTGATTCGCTCGCCAAATTCTTCAATCTTGTTGTCTGACTTGAGTAGGCGAACAGAAAGGAACAGGCCAATCACCAATGCAGTTAGTGGCTGTCCTAAGAAAGTCAGAACATCAAACACAAAACCTTCGCCCAGCGGTAGGCTTGGGAATTTCGCGATAGAGCCAAAACAGATCAATAAGATTGGAACAAAAATAGGAGCAAATGCTTGGCTCGCCGTTGGCAATTTGCCGTAAGACGCTTTGAGTGCTTGCCAGTCATGCTGAATTTCATCTGCGGCTTCAATGCCATCTGGTTCAACATGTTGGAATCGGTTCGCCCACAACATACCCGCTAGCGCCGCAACCGCTGCAACAAACACACCCACACCAATCACTAAACCAAGGTTAGATTCCAGGCCTAAGTTACCCGCAGCGGCAATCGGGCCAGGAGTTGGCGGCACAAACGTGTGCGTTGCGTATAGGCCAGTTGCCAACGCCACACTCATCGCAACGCTTGAGGTTTTTAAACGCTTCGCGAGTGATTCTTTGAGCGAGTTCAGAATGACAAAGCCTGAATCACAAAATACTGGAACAGAAACGATGTAACCGATGATACTCATGGTCAATGTAGGGAAACGCTCACCCAACACTTTGATGACCGTATCGGCCATGGTGATCGCCGCACCACTTTTTTCCAAAATAACACCAATGATGGTACCTAAAACGATAACCAAACCAATGTAACCAAGGATGCCGCCAAAGCCAGAAGCAATGGTTTTGGCAATGCTATCTGCCGGTAAGCCGTAAGCAAATGCCGCAAGGAACGCCGCGATGATCAGCGCTAAAAAGGGATGTAATTTGAATTTGGTGGTCGTGAGCACAATAAATGCGATCACCCCGAGCAGGATTAATATAAGGTTCATGATAACTCCATTTATTCTTATTTTGCTGAGCGAGTCCGTGTTGGCTCACTCAACATGTAGGGACGCATGAATTATTAATCGTTTGCTTTAGAATTCCTTTAGGCGGAGTGACAAATGATGTGGTCAAAAAATGACGCGTATTGTGCAGATGCACAATATCACGACATTTTTGAGAGCCGAGTCGCAATATAAAGCTCCGCTAACCCCACAAAATTGGTAGTTGGTAGCCCTGTTATCTCGGTGATTTTCTCTAACCGATAGCGCAGAGTGTTCCGGTGAATAAACAGCATTTTAGAGCATTCTGTTACATTGCCATTGCATTCAAACAGTGCATCTAGGGTTTTCAATAATTGCCCAGATTTGTCTTTCTCTTTCAACCGTTTCACACCATCAATAATTTGTTCACCTTGCCAAATATCCGCCAACGGCGCTAACAAAACAGGCAAACGAAGTTCATCGAACAGGTACTTACGTTTCTCTGGGTAGAACTGCTTGCCAATAGCTAATACCTGCTTCGCACTTTGGTATGACAACGCGACATCTTTAGGCTCATTAAACAGCTGCCCTAGCGCAATGTGAAACGTATGCGAATCGTGATCGCTTAAACGCGACATCAACTTATCAATGCGCTCACTTTCAACTTGGCTATCCCACTGCTTGGCGGAATGACACGGTTTCAACACCACAATTTCATTCACCGAGACAATCGCAACCAGGTTGTTACGCTCTGGGTATTCAAGCAGCTCAACAATATTGCGCACACTCTTCATGCTTTTCGAGGCGGACGGCGTCGAGACTTCAATCACCGTTGCCACCCTTGGTTGAGTAACATCGATAGAAAGACGCATCGCCCAATCTTTCAGCTCTTCATCGGTCAATTTGCCATTGATCCAAGCCAGAATAAACTCTTCACGATGACGTCTGTCCCACTGAAATTTTTCCACCAGCGCAGCTTGCTCGATTGTTAGTTCAGCGGTCATTTTAACCAGTTTTGCAAAATCTCGGATTTTCTCCGGCTCGCCTGTGACGCCAACAATACCGACCACGTCGCCATGTAATTTCAACAACATATTGATACCGGGTTTGACACCCTGCAACGTCAAACATTGCTGCTCATTAAGCTCTAGCGAATCGCCATGATTCAGCGCCAGTACCGCGCCATCATGCACTTGCCCAACACGTTTAGGGTCGCCACTGCCAATGATGATGCCTGCCGAGTTCATCACATTCACATTGTGACCAATGATGGACATGGTTCGATCAACAATTTGTTGTGCTAAAGCGTGGTCGAGAATCACCATTTCGAGTTTCCAAATTGACCGTTTAATCACTCAATAAATCACAAATGGCAAACTATCGCGATGCTGCGGTTCTAAATAACGGAAGCAGCTCAAAGCATTATCCAATTAACCACACTTAAAAAGCGGATTAAACCTTCATTTTTAGCAGAGGGTTATATACTTAGAACAAAGGTTACCAATGCATTCTTCACTGTGCATTGATGCCACTCGTCTACCTACAGAGGAGAGATCAACATGGAGTTACGGAATAAATCGGGGGAAGTTGCAAATATTGCTGATAACCTCACTTTGAAGGAAATCACAGAAATGGGCTACACCGTAGATTTATGCGATGAAGCATTTGCCCCTGGAGAGCATTGGAAAGCGGAAGGTAAAACGCAAGGTATGGGCGAGTATCCAGAGGATTAAACGTCCTGACTAACCAGCGCACAAAGCGCTCCACAAACAGAAAAGCCGAGCGACTTAACGCTCGGTTTTCTACTTTTGAACTTCTTGAATAAACAAGCTCATCTCTTCAAGATAATTGCCGTTTGAGCATCCCCAGTCGGTGACCTCAATCAACTCTGTAACTAACTGTCCAGACTCATCATCTTGCACTCTCTGCACAAACGCTTCAAAACGTTCCAGTTGCGCCTGACTCTTAACGCCATGCACGGCATATTCTACAAGCAAGCCGTTGTACGTCTGCCAGCGCTGGTCGCCCGCAACATCATTGCTTAAAATCACAGAACACTTTTGTTGAATGCTTTCAACCGCATCATTTCTTGGTGGCGCGACTGTGGAACATCCAACTAAAATCGTACCTACCGCCAATAACGTAACTTTTGTCTTATTTATCATATCGTTTCCAACTGTATCGCCACGATATGGAAATCTTATTACACCTGATAAGGATCATCGATAGCGCACCGCAGATTAATTACTTAATAAACTGTAAACTCCATACCAGTCTTAATACTGCAAGCTCAGAACTCCTATTAACTCGCCCAAAGGTAAACAAATAGTAAAATCACCTTTACGCGATGCAAAATCGACAAATGAGATTAGCGTTCCTTTCTCGCGACCAAGCGTGCAATAATCAACTGTCTACATAACGAAACCATTTGAAGGATCAAAATGACCGCAACGGATTACCTCAACGACCTCAATCAACGTTACCTTGCGATTCACCGCACCAAAGAAGATTTCTTTTGGGAAACTTACATGGGGATCAGCGATGACCATGATGGCTCGACGCAAGCACAAACGGCATGGACAAGCTTTTTAAGCAACGCCGAGCAAATTACTGCCATCAAACAACAGCTTGAAGCCGCGGACTCAATTACCGACCCACAAGAGAAACAACAAACCATTACGGGTCTATCTGGTTGGCTGGCGATGTTTGAATCTCACGCTATCGAGGGCGAAAAAGCACAAGCGTTGAAAAATCAGCTCATTGCCTTTGAAGCTGAGCTCTTCGAGAAAAAACAGAACCACGTACAAACATTTACCGATGAGAACGGCGAGCAAGTAGAAGGTTCACTTCCAGTATTAAGCTCAACAATTCGCACTAGCAATCATGAAGAAGTTCGCCAATCGGCTCACCAAGCGTTGCTGAACCTTGAACAATGGCTACTGCAAAACGGCTTTATAGAACTGATCAAACTGCGCAACCAGTTCGCTCGCTCACTGGGTTATGCGACTTTCTTTGATTACTCCGTGCAAAAAACGGAAAAGATGAGCTCCGAGCAGCTATTCGAAATTTTGGAAGATTTCGAACAACGCACGCGAGATGCGCATCTAAACAGCTTAGAAAACTTGGCGAAAGAGAAAGGCGCAAGCGCACTAGCAGGCTACAACTTTGTTTACTCATTCGCGGGTAACGTTATGCGTGACCTTGACCCATACGTGCCGTTCTCAAAATCTCTGAGACGCTGGGTAGAATCGTTTGGTCGCCTAAATATTGATTACTCTGGCGCGACGCTAACGCTGGATTTACTAGATCGCAAAGGTAAGTACCCGAATGGGTTCTGCCACGGCCCTATCCCTTCTTTCTATAATCAAGGCGAATGGGTCGCAGCGCAGGTGAACTTCACCAGTAATGCCAAACCAGACCAAGTGGGCAGCGGCTACGATGGCATTAACACGCTGTTCCACGAAGGTGGCCACGCAGCACACTTTGCGAACGTAAAAATGAACGCGCCTTGTTTCTCGCAGGAGTTTGCGCCGACGTCAATGGCTTATGCAGAAACTCAGTCGATGTTCTGTGACAGCCTGTTAACCGATGCCGATTGGCTAAAACAATACGCACTGGATGATGAAGGGAATCCGGTTCCTGATGAGATTATTCAAGCGATGATCAACAGTCGTCAGCCATTCAAAGCTTATGAAGAACGTAGCATCTTGGTTGTGCCGTACTTTGAACGCGCGTTATATCAACTGAGCGATGACGAGTTAACGCCAGAACGCATCACTAAGCTGGCTCGCGATTGTGAAAAACAGATCCTCGGTTTGGAATGCAGCCCTCGCCCACTGATGGCGATTCCACATTTGCTATCCGACGAAGCGGCGTGTGCGTATCAAGGTTACCTACTCGCGCACATGGCGGTGTACCAGACCCGTGCATACTTCCTTGAGAAGTTTGGTTACCTAACGGATAACCCAGAAATTGGCCCACTGCTGGCAAAACACTACTGGCACGCAGGCAATCACTTGTCGCACAACGAAACCATTGTCAGCCTGACTGGCGAAGGCTTCAATGCCAAATACCTTGCAGACGTGTGTAACCTGTCACCAGAACAGGCATGGGAAGTGCAGCAGAAGAAAATCGACTCACTTGCGACGCGAGAGCGAGCACCAGTCGCTTTACTGAACGCCGCGATTAAAGTCGTCGACGGCAGTAAAGAGCTGGCAAGCAACGCCATCTCTGACGAACAAATGTGTGACGATTTTGAACGTTACATCATAGAGACTTACGGTCGATAACACACAGAAAGCCAGGAGCTCGCCTTCTGGCTTTTTATTCTTTAGCTAATGCAATAGGAAGGAAGATCCATGTACCAAGAAGTCATCAAATTTTGGTTCGAGGAGCTATCGCCCCAAAATTGGTTTGAAAACAACCCAGAACTGGACAAGCGCATTGCATCGCGATTTGCCTCGGTATTAGAACAAGCCGCTCGTTGTGAACTGTTTAATTGGCGTGACAGCGCACAAGGACGATTGGCCGAAATCATCGTCCTCGACCAGTTTTCACGTAATGTGTATCGCAACACCCCAAAAGCGTTTGCACAAGACCCACTCGCATTAGCATTGGCTCAAGAGGCAATTCGGTTAGGTCACGACAAAGAATTAGCGCCTGAGCAGCTAAGTTTTTTGTACATGCCATTTATGCATAGCGAATCTCGCCTCATTCATGTCGAAGCTGAAAAATTGTTTCGCGCATCAGGGCTTGAAAATAACTACGATTTTGAGCTAAAACACAAAGCCATCATCGACCAGTTTGGGCGCTATCCTCATCGCAATGCGATACTGGGAAGAAAGAGCACTCCCGAAGAGTTAGCGTTTTTGCAACAACCTGGGTCAAGTTTCTAAATAACAATGAATAATGAGTTAACCATGAGAGACCACGCAGTATGCTGGCCATGCTTGCTAAAACTAGACGGCGACGATGAGCTGATCTACACGCATTCCCAGTCCGACTTAGACTCTGAATGCGAAGCCCTCATTTTTGGGCAAGATGATTACGTTATTGACTCAAATGGCAACACGTTCGAATTGAAAAACAATGGTTCGAACACCACTCTTTTACACCCAAAAGAACGAACGCTGTCCGTAGAAGAGGTTACGTCATTAATCCAATCGCATGAATTCAGCCTCGCGCAACGGTGCATTATCAAGATTCATTTCACCTCGGTGAGGCAAGCTGTTGAGGCCTTAGCTCACTAAATC
>NZ_WXWS01000405.1:0-14542 GCF_009904715.1 Vibrio sp. V42_P2S4T144
TTTACTTCAGAAATTTTTCTGAAAGTTTTTTAGCCAGTTTCCTATCTTTTAAGTTAAGCAAGTTGATAACAAAAACGCCAAAACAGGCGATTCATCTTGCCAACTTAAAGTAAAGGAAATCATTCAGAGGAATTTATTATGAAAAAGTCGAATCTAGCTGTTACCGCTGCTGTTACTGGTCTTCTAGCTCTTGGTGGCACAATGCTAACTGCAGCTCCAGCTGTCGCTGCTGAAAAAGAAAAGTGCTATGGCGTTTCTAAAGCAGGTAAAAACGACTGTGCAACAAAAAGCAGCTCATGCGCTGGTACTTCTAAAGAAGATAACCAAAAAGACGCATTCGTAGTCGTACCAAAAGGTCTTTGTGACAAGCTCGCTGGCGGTAGCACTTCTTCTTCATAATCTTTTATCGCTAGCTATTGTGAGGATGCGTTGACGCTCAACCAACGCAAAGCCAAGACGCATCCTTCTCTTCCCGCACGATTTGAAAAGGAGTTTCACGTGAAACACCACACCTTCCACGACCTTGTTGGAGTTGGGTTAAGAACCCCTCACCTCGATTACTTTAGCCAAAACCAACCCGAGTTGTCTTGGTTAGAAATCCACAGTGAAAACTATTTCCAACCCAATGCAACAGAGCGCCATCAGCTACAAACGCTTCGCGAGCAATATCAAATTAGCTGCCACGGTATTGGTTTGTCGCTGGGCTCGGTGGAACGTGTTAGTCAAAAGCATCTTGCGCAACTTAAATCACTGATTGACTCAATCGACCCAATTCTTGTTTCTGACCATTTAAGTTGGAGTGAAAACGGCGGTCACTACTTTAATGACCTGCTTCCACTTCCGTATACGGAAGAAGCGCTCAACGTGTTCACTCGTAACGTGAATGAAGTGCAGGAATATTTGCAACGCGAGATCTTGATAGAGAACCCATCTAGTTATGTGAAGTTTCAACATTCGACCATCAGCGAATGGGAGTTTCTTACCGAAGTGCAAAAGCGCACTGACTGTCGTTTATTGCTCGATTTAAACAATGTTTATGTTTCGGCGTTCAACCACGGTTTTGATTGCGACACATACCTAGATGCGATTCCAGCCGACAAAGTGGATGAGATTCACTTGGCAGGTTTTACCATTAAACAACTCGACAAAGGTGAGATATGGATTGATACCCATAGCCGCCCGGTTAGCGATGAAGTTTGGCAGTTGTTTTCACAGTGGACAAAAAAACACGGTCCACGTCATACGTTGATTGAATGGGATTTGGATATCCCCGCGCCAGAAGTCTTGCTCGAAGAAGCGCAGAAAGCATCGCAACTGCTGTTGCAAGGCACACTTCCAAGTGAACAAAGCGAACCAAGGAAGGCATCATGAATCTAGCCACCTTACAAAGCCAGTTTGCTAAAGCCCTGCACTATCAAGCGCTCGGTGAAGACTGCGATATTGCCAGTGATGAGTTTACCGCTGATGAACGCATACAAATTTACCGCAATAACTTTATCGTCAGCTTAAGCGAAGTGTTGTCCGCGACCTACCCGATGGTTGAAGCGCTGCTTGGTGAAGAATGCTTTGAACAGATAGCTCGCCAGCATGTTCTTTCTTACCCATTAGAAGAAGGAAATGTGGTGCATTATGGCGAAGGCTTTCAAGACACCATCATGCAGTTCAGTCAGGTGATCGCACAAGCACCTTACAGCCCTGAAGTCGCACGCTTCGAGTGGCATATCGACCTAGCTCGTCAAGCACAGTATGAGCAATCCAATGCAGCAGAATTAAAACCGCTTGCGTTACTTGGCGAAGTGAGTGAAGAGCAACAACCCGCTTTAGTCTTACACCTTAAAAAGGGCTGCCGCAGCTTTGACTCCAACTACGCAGTATTCGATCTATTTAGTGCGATTCAAACTGGGCAATTCGAACAACTTAATATCAACCAATTACAGCAAGGTGTCATCTCGATTCAAGCCAATGGAGAAGCCTTGTGTCACGCACTCGATGCCGATGTGTTCCAACTGCTGCAATGTTTAGAGCAGAAGCAGAGTTTGAGCGAAATACCTGAAGTTTTACTCGCTCATCTCAATCGCATCATGGCACTCGATATTGTTGACGGCTTTACATTGCAATCAATCTAAGGAGCACTCTATGACGGATACGGTTAAAAACTTAGTGAATCGGTACGACGATTTAATCAGTACCCTACAAGCTGGCTTTGTCCCTTTACTACTTCTCTTTTGTCGCTTGTGGGTAGCCTGGGTGTTCTTCAATTCAGGACTAATCAAAATCTCATCTTGGGATAGCACGCTGTACTTATTTGAGCTGGAATACCAAGTGCCAATCTTGCCATGGGAATTGGCGGCTTATTTAGGTACGGCTGCGGAGTTGGTTCTACCGGTGTTCTTGGCACTGGGATTGATTACCCGCCCGATGGCAGCAATGCTGTTTGTGTTCAACATCATCGCAGTGATCTCTTACCCACTGTTGTGGGAGAAAGGTTTTTATGACCACCAACTTTGGGGATTGATGATTCTTATCGTAATCGTATGGGGGCCAGGACCGCTGTCTTTGGACCACATCCTGAAAAAGAAAATGACGAGCTAAAAAAATCCCCGCATCATGCGGGGATTTTTTATTATTTATTCAAGTAAGCCAGTAGCTCTTCTGCTGAGATACCTTGCTGAGCGAGGTCTTTTGCCATCTGCTCGACTTGTTCATCTTTGCGTGACTCAATCACTTGCTGAAATTGGTACACGATATCACGCAAAATTGGCAGAGGTACTTGTTTAGCCGCACTACGAATACGCTCGGAGCTTTGATTACCCAGCTCATTAAGCAACTTGCCAAACATCACCTTTTCTGGTGAATCTTCCATTTGCTCTAGAATACGAGCCATTTCATACGTGGTTAACGACATTACTTTTTGAGTTCCGTTATGGTGTCAGGAAAAGTCTGAGTGACAAATATACACGCCTTACTTACATTGGAAAATACTAAATTACACTGATTTACGCTTTCGCAAAGCTCGAGTGCCAGTTCTTCCCTGCTTTTGTAAACAGAACGACCAACGCAGGTAATAGGACCCACATATGAATTGCAATCAAGGTTTGCGGATCCAGAGATAAGCGTTGCAGCGTACCCACCAACAAACCAGAGCCACTCATTTGGAACAATCCAAGCAGTGCAGCTGCCGTGCCCGCCTTATCACCAAACGGTTCTAACGCTTTCCCTGCCGCTGCACCCAGAATGAATGCAAAACCTACAGAAGACATGAAGATAGGTAGCATGAAAGAAAGCGCGGTATTCTGACCATTCATCACTAGCATGATCACACCAGCGAGACCCAGAGTTGAGATCCCGGTGACCAAGGTGTTGTGAGTTCCAACGCGCTCCATAAACTTAGGCGCCAGCATACATGCCGCAATGTTTATCACCGCATTTACACCAAACCAGAAAGTGAATTCATTCATCGACAGCCCCATCCCCGTCATCAATACCGACGGTGCTGAGGTAACGTAAGCAAGAATAACCGCCATCGCCATCAAGCATAATGACGCATGGAAAACAAAAGATGGTGTGCTAAGCACTGCCCAATACCGACTAAGCTTAAACACGGCTTGCTTTTCTGTTGACGGGTTAGTCTCTTTCATCATGAAAAACATCAATGATCCAGACACCACAGCAAAACCCGCCATAAAGCTAAAGTTAGCACGCCAGTCAAATTGCTGAGTTAACCAGCTACCTAGAATTGGAGCTAAAGCAGGAATGAAACAAATCGCACCGTTAAGGTAGCTGATCATTTTGCCGCTTTTTTCCGGGCCAAAGATATCGCGAACTGTTGCAAAGGCTGCTACCGATGTCGCACACGCACCTAAGCCTTGTAGCAGTCGGGAAACCAACATCCACTCAATATTTTGAGCACTCCACGCCAATAAAGCGCTCATCGCGTAAATGGTGATACCGCCCAATGCAACAGTTCGACGTCCGAGTTTATCTGCTAGGGGACCTGCGAATAGCTGACCAACACCCATAGCAAATAAGAACCAAGTGATCGTGTCTTGTGCTAGCGCATTATCGACCTGAAAAGTGGAAGCAATAAGAGGTAAAGCAGGTAGATAAATATCAATCGCTAAAGGACTAAAAAGAACCAAAAGGGTCAATAACGCCATCTGTTTTTTACTATTAGAAAACTGGCTAGACACACAACACTCCGAATTGGATAAAGAACTTTGGGTAAAGCTTAATCATCTGATGATATGAATGGAAATGATGTATAATCATGAGCATTATTCCTCAGAGGAAATTCACTGTGAATGTCGAAAAACTGGCTCGTATCGATTTAAATCTATTGGTCTGCTTTAAAGTGCTGATTGAAGAGTTAAACGTTACTCGTGCGGCCCACCGATTGTGCTTAAGCCAATCTGCCGTAAGTAAATCACTGGCTAAACTGCGCATTCAATTTGATGACCCTCTTTTCACTCGAAACTCACATGGATTAACACCTACGCCGCGCGCATTGTTTCTTAAACCGAAACTGGATCTGTTGATAAATCAGTTAGAAGTGCTGACTCAACCCGAAGAGTTTTCTCCGCAAAGCAGTGAATACCGTTTTCAAATAGCAGCGGTAGAGAGTGTCTACCCTCTCATTCTACCCCATTTCTTACCGGCGATTTTTCAACAAGCACCTGGCGTGACAATTAGCACACACCCGTGGTCGGATAATACATTTAAAATGCTTCAACGCGGCGAACTGGATTTAGGCTTAACTGGAAAAGATATCGATATAAACGATGCCAAGCTGACTCTTCAACCACCCGATGACATTTGCGAGTTGGAAATTTATCGTGATTACCAAATGTGCATCATTCGCAAAAACCATCCTGCGCTAAAACAACCTTGGAATCTGGAAGCCTATCTCGCCCTACGCCATGTACAAGTACGCTGTGATGGCAACGACCGTTGGTTGCTGGATTATCGCCTTGCAGATATTGGCGCCGACCGCGATATTGCCGTCACCGTGCCCGACTTTAACAGTGCCGCAAGTTTATGTTCATACACCGACTTTATCTTTACTGCGCCAAGTCATTTTGTGCAACTTGCGGCCAAACAGCTTGATTTGGTCGTGCTGCCACTACCGTTAGAATTCCCACCTATGGCTTACACTTTATTCTGGCACCGAGATAGAGAAAACGACCCTGCATTAGGCTGGCTACGTACGATGATCACACAAAAAACCGATCACCTTAGATAAAAACACCGCACTCAATTTGCGCTTAGCGGCTAAAATGAGTAGCTTAACTGTCGTAGTCCTTTTTGGCTCATCTATGGCCTAGTTGTACTCCGACTCTATTGAAGTGATTGCGAACCTCAATGGAATCGTAAACTGCATGAAGCAGATGGAAACAGCTCCCACACCTGAGCATGAAGGAGCGGTAATTTGAAGGAATAACACAGATGCACAACGATACCCAAAGCCGCGTGAATGCAATTCGCGAATGGCTAGCACAACATAATATTGATGCCCTACTTGTCCCACATGAAGACGAGTACTTGGGCGAATACGTACCAGCGCACAACGAGCGTTTACATTGGCTAACTGGCTTTACTGGTTCTGCTGGTGCTGCGGTAATCACCAAAGACAAAGCCGCTATCTTTGTTGATGGTCGCTACACAGTACAAGTAATAAAGCAGGTTCCTGCTGATCTATTCGAATACCGTCACTTGATTGAAGAGCCTGCACTAGATTGGATTAAAGACCATCTTGCAAATGGCGCGTCTGTGGCAATCGACCCTCGCATGCACAACGCTGCTTGGCTAGACATGGCACAAGCAAAACTTGCTGGCGCACTTGAGCTTAAGATTCTCGATAGCAACCCAATTGATGAACTGTGGCACGACCGCCCTGCTCCTGTGGTTTCTGATGTTCGCCTAATGGCAACAGAAGCAGTTGGTCAGTCAAGTGAAAGCAAACGCCAAGAAATCGCAGAGCTCGTGAAAAAAGCCGGTGCAGACAGCGCAGTGATCACAGCACTTGATTCTATCTGTTGGTTGCTCAACGTTCGTGGTCTAGATGTCTCACGTCTACCAGTTCTTCTTTCTCACGCGATTCTGCACTCAGACTCAAGCGTGGAATACTTCCTAGATCCTGCTCGTCTACCTGCTGAGTTTGACGCTCATGTTGGTGCCGGCGTGACGGTTCATCACCCAGAAGCATTGCAAGCACGACTAGAAAACCTAACTGGCAAGAATGTACTGGTTGACCCTGCGACAAGTAACGCGTGGTTTAAGCTGGTTCTACAAAACGCTGGCGCATCTGTGGTGAGTAAAGCTGATCCATGCCTAATGCCAAAAGCAGCAAAGAACGATGTTGAAATCGCAGGCATGAAAGCATGTCATATCCGTGATGGCGTAGCGATGAGTAAGTTCCTTTCTTGGTTAGATGCTGAAGTCGTTGCGGGTAACCTGCATGATGAAGCGACGCTGGCAGACAAACTGGAAGCGTTCCGCAGCGAAGACCCGACACTTATGGATCTTAGCTTCGATACTATCTCGGCAGCAGGTGGCAACGCGGCGATGTGTCACTATAATCACGAGAACCAACCTGAACCTGGCAAGCTAGAACTGAACACACTTTACCTAGTGGATTCAGGCGGTCAGTACCTAGATGGCACGACAGACATCACGCGTACCATCGCGATCGGTCAGCCTTCACAAGAGATGATTAAACAATTCACTCTCGCGCTAAAAGGCCACATCGGTGTTGCACGTGCACGTTTCCCGAAAGGCACACGTGGTTACCAAATCGATACGCTAGCTCGTCAGCACCTGTGGGCGGAGGGCTACGATTACGATCACGGTACTGGTCACGGTGTTGGTCACTTCCTAAGTGTTCATGAAGGTCCAGCAAGCATTTCGAAGAAGCAAATCGACGTGCCTCTAACAGAAGGCATGGTGCTGTCCAACGAGCCAGGTTACTACCGTGCGGATGCGTTTGGTATCCGTATCGAGAACCTAGAGCTTGTTGTTGAAACCCCAACTAACGGTGACTTCCCTGTTCTGTCATTCGAGTCGCTAACACGCTGTCCAATCGACAAGCGCAACATCAATGTTGATATGCTAACTCGTCCAGAGCTTGCTTGGTTGAATGATTACCATCAGAAGGTATGGGATGAGATCAGCCCACTTGTTGAGGGTGATGTGAAAGAGTGGCTTCGTCAAGCAACGCTACCAGTAGCACACAGCTAGAAGCTAGAAGCTAGAAGCTAGAAGCTAGAAGCTAGAAAAAAGTAGAGGGTTGATGTTTTGCATCAACCCTCTTTTCTTTACTTATGTTTCACGTGAAACATAACGATGACCAGTGTCTTTATTTGCTGATTAACCAGAATACGCCGAGTGCCAATCTCGCCATACAGGATCAAAGCCTTTGGCTCGAATCATATCTTCCACAGAACCCGCACTTCGCTCATCACTGATCTCAAACTGCTCGAGTTCAACATCATCCATCGCATAACCACCCGGCTGAGTTTTAGATGCAGCAGACATACTGGTGATTCCTAACGGTAATGCATTGTCTCTGAACTTTGGTGATTCACGAGTCGATAATGACAACTCCACTTCTGGATTCAACAGGCGATAAGCGCAGATCAACTGCACAAGCTGTTTATCCGTCATGACTGATTTGGGTTGGAGCGCGCCCTTACAAGGACGTAAACGTGGGAAAGAAATTGAGTAACGAGTCTGCCAATATGTGCGCTCAAGATAGTCCAAGTGCGCTGCCACATAAAAACAATCTGTTCGCCACTCTTCCAATCCTATTAAAGCACCAATACCTATCTTATCAATGCCCGCCTTTGCAAGACGATCGGGTGTATCCAATCGGTATTCGAAATCCATCTTGTTGCCACGCAAATGGTGCTCGGCGTAAGTCGAAGGATGATACGTTTCTTGATAGACCATCACCGCATCCAAACCCAATGTCTTGAGCTCAGCGTATTCGTCTTGATCAAGTGGCTGTACTTCCATCGCCAAATAGTTAAAGCGCTTCTTAATCATAGGCACCATTTCGCGGAAGTATTTCATACCCACTTTAGTTTCGTGCTCGCCAGTCACCAGCAATACGCTATCAAACTTCATGCGTTTAATGGCTTCAACTTCTGCAGCCACTTCGTCCCTATTCAAGGTACGACGCTTGATTCTATTCTCCATTGAGAAGCCACAATAAGTACAAGCATTGGCGCACAAGTTAGAAAGGTACAGTGGAATGTAAAGCGACATGGTATTACCAAAACGCTTGCGAGTTGCCGAGTATGACAGCTGCGCCATTTGCTCTAAGTACGCTTCAGCCGCTGGTGAAATAAGCGCTTTAAAGTCTTCCAAATCACGCTTGGGTTTATTCAATGCTCGCTCGACATCTTGTGCCGTTTTCGCGTAGATCGACATCGAGATGTCGTCCCAATTCAGCTGCTTAAATTGTTCAACGAAGCTCATGTTTTCCTCGCTTAATAGCTAAACCAATCTAGGACTAAAGCTCATCTAGGAATGACGTCAGTGGACTCGACGCAACCGCATGAGAAACCTTACCAGCAAGTCCGGCTTCATAAGCCATACGCCCCGACTCTACCGCCAACTTAAATGCCTTCGCCATCGCAACGGGATCGCTCGAAGCTGCAATCGCAGTATTGACGAGCACGGCATCCGCGCCCATTTCCATCGCACGCGCGGCATGTGAAGGAGCACCAATACCCGCATCAACAACGACAGGAACATTAGCTTGGTCGATGATGATCTCTAGGAAATCGTGAGAAACTATCCCTTTGTTAGAACCGATCGGCGCACCTAATGGCATGACCGCAGCACAGCCTACTTCTTCCAATCGTTTACACAGAACCGGGTCAGCATGACAATAAGGAAGGACAATGAAGCCTTCACGAACCAGTTGCTCAGCGGCTGCAAGTGTCTCAATTGGATCGGGCATCAAGTACTTCGGGTCTGGGTGAATTTCCAGTTTTAGCCAGTTTGTACCCAACGCTTCTCGCGCCAGTTGTGCAGCAAAAACGGCATCTTTAGCATTCTTTGCACCCGAGGTGTTCGGCAATAAGTTCACGCCCGCTTGTACTAGCGGCAGCAAAATATCGTCTTGTTGGTCGTTCACATCCACACGCTTCAACGCCATGGTCGCAAGTTGAGAACCCGATACTTGAATCGCCTCTGCCATTAATCGGCTGTTGGCAAACTTCCCTGTTCCCGTGAACAGTCTTGATTCGAATTGTTTATCACCAATTTTAAGCATCGACTTTAACCCCCTGCGATCGCTTGAAACAAAGAGATGCTATCTCCTTGTGAAAGAACTGTGCTAGCCCACTCACTGCGCGGCACAACATTGTTATTAATTGCAAAAACACAGCCCATTTCAGGCAGCGTAAATTGACTAATGATTTGCTGTAGATTCGACTTACTGGCGACTTGATGTGACTGGTCATTGATGACAATAGTGATCATATCTAAGTCAGCAGCGGTCATTTGTGTCGCTTGTTGTTCTGATAACGTCATTGCTTCCAACTCTCTTAATTCTGTCCATTACTGGTAAGCTAAATCTGAGCACACACTTGGCACTGTTTGTCTTTGCTTATCGCCATGGTTTGCCATTGCATTTTCAACCCATCAAACAGATGCAACTTGGCAGTCTCGACATGAAACTTTCCCGTCGCCAGTTTTTGAATTGCCGCTATCGCTTGGTAGTTACCAAGTGTACCCACCACCGGACCGACGACACCGCTCTCACTGCATTTTTGACTTTGTGGTAGTTCGTCAAACGGATACAAGCAGCGGTAACAGGCTTTACTCTGCGCTTCTTGTTCACTTGGTATTTGGTAATCAAAGACAGCGAATTGTCCTTGCCAACCAATTGCCGCCGCTGAGATAAGTGGCGTATTTTGCTCGAAACAAACTTGGTTAATGAGCTGGCGCGTTGGCATGTTATCGGTGCAGTCGAGCACCACATCCGCTAGCATCACCTCAAGCTGCAGCTGTGCTTTGTCTAATCGCTTATTGAGAGCACGAACTTGGACCATAGAATTAAGTTCAGTGAGTTGCTTTACAGTCGCTTCTGTTTTCGCAACTTGAAGGTCTTGTTCACGATAAATGATCTGGCGTTGCAGGTTACTGCTATCAACTTCATCGTTATCGACCACAACCAATTTACCAACACCCGCTGATGCCAAGTACAAACTCGCAGCACTTCCTAACCCACCACAACCGATGATCAGCACATGCGATTTACTCAAACGCTCTTGCCCAACTTCGGCAATTTCAGGCAGAGCGACTTGGCGTTGATAGCGAAGGAACTGCTTATCCGAGAGCATGCTCGCCTCTCTTGGTATCCACCAATTCACTATTCTGTTCAGTAAACGTTAGCTGTCTTTCCTTCATCAGTTGTGCAAAAAACTCGATGACGGACTGAGGTGATTCTGCCAACGTAATAGCTCGCACAACTGCCAAACTAGAAACACCTGTTTGCCAAACTTGGTCTGCATTAGATTGATCAATGCCACCAATTGCGACCGTCGGAAAGCCAAGCACACAGTCACTACCTGCTTTGTCTTTTGCAGGTCTGAAAGCAGCCTCTGTATTTGTATAAGGAATGCTATCAATCAGCTTTTGATACAGAGCCAAGCGCACCAAACCTTGTGGTTTCGATGGCATCTGTTTTGTGGTGGTTGGGAAAATATGCCCTAGTGCGATGTAGCTAGGATGAATTTGTACGATGCGCAGTAGTTCGTAATAACCATGCGTAGAAAGACCAAGACGAATGCCGGCTTTAGTTATCTGAGCCAAATTCGATTCTTCTATGTCTTCTTGTCCTAGGTGAACACCATAAGCGCCATGCTTGATTGCCAACTGCCAATAGTCATTGATGAACACTTGTGCTTGATACTGACGACCTAGCTCAATTGCTCGAATAATCTGTTGTTCTAAATCGGTTTGTTGTGGGTTCTTGATTCGCAGTTGAATAGTGTTGATGCCTAGTGGCAGTAGACGCTCAATCCAAGCAACATCATCAACGACTGGATAGAGCCCTAGACTTTGCTTACTTAGAGTTGGAAAGCTAACGCTCTCACCTTGTGCAGACCAACCAACTTGAATACCTAATCGGTTATCCTCCAGTACAGGTGTGGGGAAATCATCAAATTGGTCAGCCCACTGAGTTGATTGCACCTCGTCAAGGTTGTCATTCAACAGTGTTTCACGTGAAACATTCGCTTGTTGAGTTAGCATTCCTCGAGCAAGTGTTAACGCATCTTCGATAGGAAAATCGAGTACTGTCAGCGTTACTATCCAAGCAAGGTGATGTTCGGGATCAAGCATTGCGTTGAATTTGGACTTAACGGAAAGCGCTCTCACTTCGTTGTTAATTGGGTGATGCCAGATATCAAGCTGAAGCACTTTCTCCTTTTCATCGGATATCTGCGTATCAGCAATGCCAATATAAATCGCTTTCGACGGTTGCTTAGCACACGCTTCTACCGATAAAGCAGAGCGGTAATAGAGCACAAATGAACTCTCATGCTCAGAGTCATAACCATCAATAAGATCTGTCGTTATGCGTGTGGTCTGTTGGTCGCGAACAAGCTGAATAGATTGAGTTGGGCTCACACCCAACTCAATGTCTTCGATGCTAAAACCCTGTTCTCTCGCCAACAACAAACATTGCTGAACTAAACCTGTCAGTTCGATCAATGATGACGGAATAAGGATTTTGCTCATTAGTCACTTACCTCGGCATGTGCTACTGGGTGGTATAGCTCAGAACCTGTATCTCTAAATTCTTGCGATTTCTGACGCATCCCCTCAAGAGGATCATCCAGCATTTTGATCGATATTGCTTGGTCCGCAGCAACTTGCTCAGTATCTTTCGCGTACTCTCGTACCTCTTGCGAAATCTTCATAGAGCAGAACTTTGGTCCACACATCGAACAGAAGTGAGCAACTTTTCCAGACTCTTGAGGCAAGGTTTCATCATGGAAAGCGCGTGCGGTATCTGGGTCGAGCGACAAGTTAAATTGGTCTTCCCAGCGGAACTCGAAGCGAGCTTTAGAAAGTGCGTTATCACGAACTTGTGCACCAGGGTGTCCCTTCGCTAAATCAGCGGCGTGCGCAGCAAGCTTGTAAGTGATCATGCCTACTTTCACGTCTTCTTTGTTTGGTAAGCCAAGATGCTCTTTAGGAGTTACGTAGCAAAGCATCGCACAGCCATACCAGCCAATCATGGCAGCGCCAATGCCTGACGTAATATGGTCGTAACCAGGAGCGACGTCTGTCGTCAGCGGACCAAGCGTGTAGAAAGGAGCCTCATGACAGTGCTCTAGCTGCTCTTCCATGTTCTCTTTGATCATATGCATTGGAACATGACCAGGACCTTCGATAATCACCTGTACGTCGTATTCCCACGCTATCTTGGTTAACTCACCAAGGGTACGAAGCTCTGCAAATTGCGCTTCGTCGTTAGCATCAGCAACCGAGCCAGGACGCAGACCATCACCGAGAGAAAGTGCCACATCATACTTAGCACAGATTTCACAGATCTCTCGGAAATGGGTATATAAGAAGCTTTCTTGGTGATGCGCTAAACACCATTTCGCGATGATAGATCCACCACGAGAGACGATGCCAGTCACACGTTTTGCAGTCATTGGCACATAACGAAGTAGTAAACCGGCATGGATAGTGAAGTAGTCAACGCCCTGCTCTGCTTGCTCAGTCAGAGTATCACGCATCACTTCCCAGTTAAGGTTTTCCGCAACACCATTCACTTTCTCAAGCGCTTGATACATTGGTACGGTACCGATCGGAACCGGACTGTTACGTAGAATCCACTCGCGAGTTTCGTGAATATTACGTCCAGTAGAGAGATCCATAACGGTATCGCCACCCCAGCGCGTTGCCCATACTAACTTTTCTACTTCTTCCTCAATCGAAGAAGTGACCGATGAGTTACCGATGTTGGCGTTCACTTTGACCAAAAAGTTACGTCCAATGATCATTGGTTCGGATTCTGGGTGGTTAATATTGGAAGGGATAATAGCGCGACCTTCGGCGACTTCTTTACGCACGAATTCGGCGGTAATATCTTTTGGTAGGTTCGCTCCGAAGCTTTGACCCGGATGCTGTTGATTCAGCACTTCATCGCGATACTTGGCACGCCCCATGTTTTCACGCAGCGCGATGTATTCCATTTCTGGGGTAATAATACCTTTGCGAGCATAGTGCAATTGGGTCACACAATGGCCATCTTTGGCACGTCGAATACGTGGTAGATTACCGTAACGAAGATCGTCTAGTGTTTCGTCTTCTAAGCGTTCTTTGGTGTACACCGAGCTTACTTCATCAAGTAGCTCAGTATCGGCACGCTCTTCAATCCACCCTTCTCTCAGCTTAGGTAAGCCGCTATAGAGGTCTATGGTGTGCTCTGGATCTGTGTATACACCCGAGGTATCGTAAACGCGTACTGGCTCATTAGGTTCGAAAATAGGCGCTTCTTTTGTGCCTCCAATAAGGCTATCAGCGATTGATATTTCACGCATTGGCACACGAATATCTGGACGTGAACCTTCTACGTAGACTTTGCTTGAATTGGGGTACGGTTGTACCGAGAGTGTATCAATGAACTGTTTTGCTTCCAGTCTCGCTTGTTTGCGACTCGACATAGCATTTTTCCTTGCTTTGTTATACTAGATAAAAAGTAATTGGATAAAAATGCTTGGCGGATAGATGCGACAAGAGGAGTCAAATTAAGGCTAGTTAAAGCTTACGATATTTGCCTGTAACAACATTCGACTTTTGATAGGTCAACCAGAAAGAACTCCGGTGTGAATATCTTCTCTTGTTCCCTTCGCAGATTCTAATCTGATCAGGTTCAACGGATCCCGAATTAACGGTCTCAGCCTTATGGCACTCCGACAAGTGATGTCAGTATATAAAAACGGCTTGGTGAAACCAAGCCGACCTGTTCAATTTTTAACTACTTTGCTAGCTGCGCATCAATAATTGAAAGCCTATCCACGCCGCTGAAATACTTAACACTACATTCAACAATACGTTCAACCCCATCTTAAAGAAAGCGCCCTGCTGCATAAGCAACACATTATCCATCGAGAAGGTGGAAAACGTCGTTAGTGCCCCTAAAAAACCCAAGCCAATCACTTGTCGCCAAGGTTCCGTTGCCAAAAGTTCATTATCGAAAGCTGCTATCAATAAGCCCATCATAAATGAGCCAACAACGTTAACGGTTAACGTACCATATGGAAAACCACGCCCCAATAAAATGACACAAAGTTCAGAAATTAAGTAACGAGAACATGCACCAAATGCACCACCCAATGCAATAAAACCCAAAACGGATAGTTGTCCCATAATTCCCCCAGAAAAGTTAATGGCGACATTGTAATCAAATTTACGGCAATAGTGATTATACAATCTTAGAATTCAGCAAAGTATAGCGCTTAAAACTTATCAAGATTTTAAAAGTTACAGGAGTCACTTTACTTCAATGTACCCC
>NZ_WXWS01000201.1:0-14341 GCF_009904715.1 Vibrio sp. V42_P2S4T144
GAGTAGAAGCGCAGCGTCGTAAGCAGTTTTCTTTGATTGAGGGTTTACCTCAGTTAGAGGGGGAGGTTTCACCTCTTAAAGATGGCTTGGAGGCTAATGTAGAAGATGAATTTCATACTAGCCAAGCGGTCGGTAACAGTTTACTGGCATCGATGGGTAAACTTGGTCGGGATAATCTGTTTTTATTGTCCCAGTCTGAGAGTGAAGAGCATGAGTTTTTCATTGATATTAAACGCGATAGTTTATTGCATCAGCTTCAAGCCGATATTTTAGAGCTAGAGGAGCATCAAAATGATCACATCCTCGATTCGAGTGAACACAAGCAGAGTGTTGTTCTTGGTGACCGCTCGTTAATGGTTCATGTTTGTCACAGCCCGATGCGTGAAGTGGAAGTGCTGCATGATCAACTATTGGCGATGTTCGATGCTGACCCAACGTTAAAACCGCGCGATATTATCGTGATGGTCGCGGACATCAACGCCTACAGCCCTGCGATTCAGGCGGTCTTTGGTAACGCACCGGGTGAGCGTTTTATTCCCTATTCGATTTCTGACCGAACCGCTGACCAAGAGAGCCCAATTCTTGCCGCATTTATGCAGTTGGTGAACTTACCCAATACGCGCTGTTTGGCCTCAGAACTACTCGAACTTCTGGAAACTCCAGCGATATTAAAGCGTTTTGAACTCAGCGAAGATGATTTTTTACAAGCCAAACAATGGGTTGAGGAATCGGGGATTCGCTGGGGATTGGACGCCAATACCGGACGCGAATTTGAACTGCCGGAAACCCGTCAAAACACATGGCAATTTGGTATTCAACGAATGTTGCTTGGCTACGCGATGCCAGAATCCGCAGGTTTGTTTGAAACCGAGCAAGGCAGTTTGTCTCCGTACAACGAAGTACAAGGCATGGGCGCAGAGCTGGCGGGCAAGTTGGCACACTTTATCCAACAAATTAGCACTTATCGGAGCAAACTTTCTCATGTTCAGACTATCGATGGTTGGCGAGAGACTTTGGTTTCACTGCTAGATGACTTCTTCTCAGTTGAGTTAGAAGGCGAAATTGCGCTCAAATCCATTCGCGATACGCTCAGCCAACTTAAAGAGCAATTAGCTGATGCCGCATTTGATGATGCGTTATTGCCGTCGATCATCAGCCAATACCTTCAAAGCAAATTATCTGGCACACGAGTCAGCCAGCGCTTCCTGGCTGGTCAAGTAAACTTTTGTACCCTGATGCCGATGCGCTCAATTCCGTTTAGAACCGTGTGTTTACTTGGTATGAACGATGGTGTTTACCCGCCTAGTGACCCTGTAGAAAGTTTCAACCTCATGGAAGCTCGTGCAAAAATCGGAGATAGATCTCGTCGAGTGGATAGTCGTTACCTATTCTTAGAAGCAATGCTATCTGCACAGCAAACGCTGTACATCAGTTATGTTGGCCGTTCAATCCAAGACAACACCGAGCGAGTGCCTTCGGTTCTGGTTTCTGAGCTGATGGAATACTGTCACCAAAACTATTGTCTAAGTGGTGATGAAGCGTTGCCCGTTGATGAGTCTGGCGACAACTTATTAAATGCGTTGGTGAATACCCACGCCATGGTGCCGTTTAGCCCAAGTGCGTTCCAAGGCATGCACGCCAGCTACGCGAAAGAGTGGATTCCAGCGGCATTGACTCAAAGTAGTCAATCGCAAGGCTATGTTCGTCGTGATTTTAATCGGGCATTAGACGACTATCTGTTAGGAGCGACGTTCCCACTTGAGCTCGACTTAGTCGAGTTGCAACGTTTCTGGCGCTTACCTGTGCAGTATTTTTTCAATCGTCGTTTAAAAGTAATCTTTGAACCGCCGCTACCGGTGATGGAAGACGACGAACCCTTTGTTTTAGGTGGTTTGGAAAGCTATCAAATGCGTGATGAGCTGTTAGAAATCTTGCTTGAAACGACATTGATGCAGCCAGAGAAAAAAACAGAGGTGCTTAAACACTTTATGAGTCAACAGCGCGCGCAAGGCAAACTGCCGGTGGGGGCGTTTGGTGATATCGAGTTTGAAACCAACCGAGTTCAGGCGGAAGAGCTGGTGGATAAACTGGCGTTTTTATCTGGTGCGCCTCAAGACGATTTGGAAATCGACCTGACGTTTGATTCCTTGTTTGAGCGAAATGAAGGCGAAGAGAAAAACGTTCGCCTAGCAGGTTGGCTAACTCAATGCTACCAATCCGGTTTGATTCGCTATCGAAGCGGTAAGATTCGATCGCAGGATTACCTTGCAGCGTGGATCGATCACCTTGCCATGTCGGCTTCGGGTCATGCTAAGAAAACCCACATCATTGGTTACGATCGTAAAGAAGGCGCGCTGCATTTGATCTACCCAGAAATTGCCGATGCGCAGTATGCCAAACAGCTACTGACTGAATTAGTTCGCTTATTTTTCGAAGGCATGACTAAGCCTTTGCCTTATTTCCCGAAAACGGCGTTGGCTTGTGTTGAAGCGGGCTTTAGCCGCGGTCAGTGGGTAGATGACGAAGAGAAATCTTTGAAGAAAATGGCTGACGCATTCAATGATGGCTTCATGAGCCCGGGCGAAGGCAGTAATGCGTACATCTCTCGAATTTGGCCTGCTTGGAATGATGAGTTGGCCTCAGAAGTTCGTTTGCTGACAGCATTAGTACTGCAAGGTGTGCGCTTAGCGGTTCAAGACGCTGATGATGTAAAAGCGTAATAAAGACAGCTGGATAAAGAGAAGGAAGAGTAGGGTGGCCGCCAGAAAATCATTATTTTTTGTAGGGCGTTCGCTGTACGGCCACAAGGTCAGAGGGACCATGATACTTTTGTTTAATTCATTTGAGTTGTGCCGCCAAAAAGGTTTGGCTTATCTCGTGGGGCGCATACTAACGGTACGTCTTATGGATAACCGTGAGAAAGATCTCACAAAGCTCTAAATTATCCAACTTGTTAAACATATTAATAGAATTTTTAACTATAGATCACATTTATTAGGTGATACGTCCTAGTAAATAATCCGGAGAGATTCAGCGTTATGGATCAAATGTCAGGTGCAGAGTGTCCTCTACATACGTTAGACCGCACAGAGCAACCTCAACCAACGCCACTAGAACCGATGACGTTTCCTCTGCACGGTGCGAGGTTAATCGAGGCATCAGCAGGTACAGGTAAAACCTTCACTATTGCAGGTTTATATCTGCGTCTTTTGCTTGGTCATGGCAGCGCGGAAACTCGACATCGCGTACCGCTTACGGTCGACCAAATTCTGGTTGTAACCTTTACCGAAGCGGCAACTGCGGAATTACGCGATCGTATCAGGGCAAGAATCCATGATGCGCGAATCGCGTTTGCGCGTGGACAGAGTTCCGACCCGGTGATCCAACCTTTGCTTAATGAGTTTGACGATCACAAGCAAGCCGCAGAAATTTTATTGCAGGCAGAGCGTCAGATGGACGAGGCGGCGGTCTACACCATTCACGGTTTTTGCCAACGTATGCTAACGCAAAATGCGTTTGAATCTGGCAGCCGATTTAATAACGAGTTTGTGACCGATGAAAGTCACCTAAAAGCGCAAGTTGTAGCCGATTACTGGCGTCGCAATTTCTACCCGTTGCCATTTACGTTGGCTGGAGAAATTCGCCAGCTATGGGGCTCTCCATCTGCGTTGTTGTCTGACATCAGCAATTACTTAACTGGTGCGCCGTTAAGCCTTTCTGTTCCAGCAATGAAAGGCAGTTTGGCTGATCTTCATACTGAAAATTTGAAAAAAATTGATGAATTAAAAGCACAGTGGCGAGAAAGCCAAGATGACTTCTTAACGCTAATTTCAGATTCAGATATTAACAAACGTAGCTATACCAAAAAGTCTCTGCCGACGTGGTTGGAGGCGGTAAACGCTTGGGCGGCAACGGAAACTACAGGTTACGATTATCCAGACAAGCTGGAGAAATTCGCGCAAAACGTCTTGTTGGAAAAAACACCGAAAGGCAGTGCGCCGCAGCATGCGGTATTTGAAGTCATTGAAACATTTCTTGCCAACCCAATCAGCTTAAAAGCGCCACTGCTTGCTCATGCGATTGAACATTGTCGTGTGATGCTGGCTAACGCGAAAAATCAAAAACAGTGGCTCTCTTTCGATGATTTGCTGACACAACTTTCTGCTTCTATCGATACGGACGAAAGCGAGCTTTTAGCTGCGCGTATTCGTACTTTGTATCCTGTCGCAATGATTGACGAGTTCCAAGATACCGACCCGCTTCAATACAGTATTTTCAGCCGTATTTATCTGAACAACCCGGAATGTGGTTTGTTTATGATCGGGGACCCCAAGCAGGCGATTTATGGCTTTCGTGGCGCAGACATTTTCACTTATATCAAAGCGCGTAACCAAGTAAGTGCCCACTACACGTTAGGAACCAACTGGCGTTCTAGCGCAGATATGGTGCAGGCGGTAAACCAAGTATTTGCTTTGCCAGACAGTCCATTTATCTATGATTCGGATATTCCGTTTTTACCCGTTAAGTACAGTCCCAATGCCGAAAAACGCATTTGGACTATGGGTGGCCAAAAGCAACCAGCGCTGACTTATTGGTTGCAAGAAGCGGACGATAAACCGCTACCAAAAGGCGAGTATTTGACTCGAATGGCAGAGGCGACCGCAAGCCAAATCCAAACCATTTTGACGCAGGCTCAACAGGGGCAAGCGTGTCTGGTGAATGGCGAAAAACAGAAAGCGGTTCAAGCGGGCGATATCGCGGTGTTGGTTCGAACAGGTAGTGAAGGTCGAATGGTCAAACAAGCGCTGGCAGACCAAGGCATTGCCAGCGTGTATCTGTCTAACCGAGACAGTGTGTTTACCAGTTCGGTGGCGCAGGATTTACAGCGTTTGCTGCAAGCGGTGCTGACTCCAGAAAATGACCGTGCGCTGCGTGCAAGTCTTGCTTCTGAGCTGTTTGCCCTCGACGCAGCAAGTTTGGATGCACTTAATAACGATGAAGTGGTGTGGGAAAACGCCGTAAACGAATTCAAAGAATATCGCAAACTTTGGGTTCAACGTGGTGTGCTGCCGATGTTGCGCGCGGTGATCAGCAAACGCCATATTGCCGAGCGATTACTAGAAGAAGGTGCTAGTTCACAGGGTGAGAATGGTGAGCGAGTACTTACCGATTTAATGCACATCGGTGAACTGCTTCAACAAGCCAGTAATGAACTGGATAGCGACCACGGTCTGCTGCGTTGGCTCGCTCAGTCTATCAGTGATGCGGAAAACGGTTTGGGTGGCAGTGATGACCAAATCCAACGTTTAGAATCGGAACGTAACTTAGTGCAGATCGTAACTATTCACAAATCAAAAGGCTTGGAGTATGACCTCGTGTTTCTGCCGTTTGTATTCAGCTATCGAGAAGCCAGTGAAGCCAAATATTACGATGCAGCCAATGACCGCACGGTACTGGATATCACTGGCAACGATGCGTCCATGAAGCAAGCGGATAAAGAGCGTTTGGCGGAAGACTTACGCTTGATATACGTGGCACTAACGCGTGCTGTGTATGCGTGTTTTATTGGAGCCTCGCCTTTGCGCAATGGTCGTTCGACCAAAGAGCCAACTGGCGTACACCGCAGTGCGATTGGCTATTTGATTCAGAATGGTCAAGAAGGTGGCATTAACGATTTGCACCAAGGTTTAACAAAGCAACAAGACGAGCTTGATTGTGTCGTCGTGGCCGATCCGCCGCAGAAACTCGAAGAGAAGTACGTAGCGCCACAAGAAGAAGTACACGATCTTAGTGCGAAAGAACTGCAAAACCCTATCGACAGAAACTGGCGCATCACCAGTTACTCTGGCTTGGTCAAGCAAGGCTCTCATCACGCCGAGCATGATGCCACGATTGAGATTACAGGTTTCGATATCGACTCATCTGAAGAACAAGACGAAGCGGATTTGGTGGAGCCAGAGCGTTCGATTTTTACCTTCCCTCGTGGTGCGCGTCCGGGTACGTTCCTGCACAGCCTGTTTGAGGAAATTGAATTTACTCAGCCAGCCACGACGGAAGAGAATACACAAATCATCCTTGGCTTGATGGAAAGCGAACAGCTCGATGAAGAGTGGTTGCCCATTTTACAGCAATTGATTGATACCGTACTCGCAACGCCGTTGGATGGTAAGTCTTTGCTGCTGAATCAAAAAGCACCGTCGCAACGTTTGGTGGAGATGGAGTTTTTGCTGCCGATTGAAGTTTTGTCTGCACCGGCGTTAAACCGAGTCATTCAACGTCACGATCCGTTGTCGGCGAAAGCGGGGGATTTAGGTTTCCAAACCGTGCAAGGCATGCTCAAAGGTTTTATCGACTTGGTGTTTGAACATCAAGGTAAATACTACGTGCTTGACTGGAAATCGAATCATCTTGGCGACGATGTGACGAGATACCATGGTGAGGCTCTGAAATCGGCGATGGCGGATCACCGCTACGATTTGCAGTACCAGATTTATGCGTTAGCACTGCATCGTTTCCTACGCAGCCGATTGGCGAATTATCAATATGAGCAGCACTTCGGTGGCGTGTATTACTTGTTCTTGCGCGGCATGGATGGGCAGAGTGACCACGGCATTTTTGCCGCGAAACCAACTTTCGAGTTCTTACAAGAGATGGATCGTTTGATTGATGGTCAAGCACTCGAAACGCGCTCAACTCAAGCCGGGCAGATGGAGCTACTTTAATGACGACAAATCACAATCTTCATTCTGACCAAGATAGCCTATTGGTAGTGTTGGAACGCTTGGCGCACAAAGGTGCTATTCGTCAGCTCGACTACCAATTCGCCTGTTTTATTGATTCTCAAACGCATGATGAACAGTCGGATAGTCAAGCATTGGCGTTTATCGCGGGTGTTGTCAGTAGTGAGCTTGGCAAAGGACATATCTGTCTGTCTCTGTTCGATGCACAAGGGCAATCTACGGATTTAGCCAGTAAGCTAGGGCTGTTTGGTGAGTCGGCATTGGCGCTCAACACACAGTTGCAAGACATAGACTGGATTCAAGTATTAAAAAATTCCACCGTGGTCGGCGCGCAAGGAGAAGCCTTGCCGCTGATGTTCGATGGCGAGCGTCTGTATCTGCACCGCTATTGGCATTATGAAGTGACACTGGCGGAAAAGCTCAATCAGTTGGGCGCCCCAGTTAACTTGCAACCACAAGAGTTTGTGCGATTATCCGAGTTGCTCAACCATCTGTTCGCACGCCAATACCATTTTCTGTTTAACGCGTTGGGCAAAGCAGTAGAATCGGGAAGCAGCAACCAAGTGTTACGTCAACAATTGGTGTGTGATCACCTTGATGTGGTCGCAAGCGAATCGTTGGATTGGCACGCCATTGATTCCGTGCTTAGCAATGCGCGCAAGGTTCAGGATTTGCATCAACTGGATGAGCTGGTGCCACTTTCAGCTTGTGTGAACTGGCAAAAAGTCGCGGCGGCGGTTGCGTTAACTCGTCGATTTGCTGTGATTTCTGGTGGCCCTGGTACGGGTAAAACGACGACAGTAACCAAATTGCTTGCTGCTTTGATTGAACAGGCGACACACGAGAAAAATCTGACCATTAAGCTGGTGGCCCCGACGGGGAAAGCGGCGGCGCGATTAACCGAGTCCATTGGTAAAGCAGTGCAAGAACTGCCAGTTTCTCCGGAGCTAAAAGCCAAAATTCCGACTGAATCGAGTACCTTACATAGGTTGCTGGGCGCGATTCCTAATAGCGCAGAATTTCGTCACAACAAGCAAAATCCACTGCATTTGGATATTTTGGTTATCGATGAAGCGTCGATGGTCGATTTACCGATGATGTACAAAGTGGTCGATGCCTTACCGAAACATGCGCGGCTGATTTTGTTAGGTGATAAAGACCAACTTGCCTCAGTTGAAGCTGGGGCAGTGTTGGGTGATATCTGTTCGTTCCATGCATTGGGTTATGGCAAAGAGCAGGCGTCAGCCATCGCAAAACTGACGGGTTTCGATACTTTAGCCCATACAGGTACCAGTGCATCTAGCATTGCTGATAGTTTATGTATGCTGCAAAAGAGCTACCGATTTGACGCTCGCTCAGGCATTGGTCAGTTGGCAAAAGCGGTTAACTCAGGTTCTGCTGCGAGCGTAGATAACGTCTGGGCGCGTGACTTTTCTGACATCGAACATTTCGCGCTAAGTAGTCAACATTACAACCAAATGATGCAGACGTTGGTGCAGGAATACGGTCGTTACCTCAAACGCATTGGACAACAGGAAACTGATCCTAAAACCGGAGAGCTAGAGTCGCTAACGCACAAAGTCAAAGCGGTGTTAGATACCTTCAACCAATGCCGATTGCTGTGCGCGATCCGTGAAGGTGACTTCGGTGTGGCTGGGCTAAACCAACGCATCGAGAAAGCGCTCGCGGCGCGCAAGTTCATTCAAGTTCAGGATGAAATTTGGTATCACGGCAGACCCGTCATGGTTACGCGTAATGATCACGGTTTAGGTTTGTATAACGGTGATATTGGTATTTGCATGCGAGATGACAGTGAAGAAGAACCGCGTTTGAAAGTCTTTTTTGAGTTACCTGACGGCAGTGTGAAATCGGTCTTGCCAAGCCGAGTACCTGAACATGAAACGGCTTACGCTATGACCATCCATAAATCGCAAGGCAGTGAATTTGATTACACCCTGATGATTTTGCCACCAGACTTTAGCCCGATATTAACCCGTGAGTTGATTTACACAGGCATTACCCGCGCGAAAAAGCGTTTAGCTCTTTACGCCGAACTTAATGTTCTGAAGCGAGGCATTAAGGTGAAAACCACTCGTGCGAGTGGGTTAGTACAGCGGCTTACTAACTAAAACAAGAAGACCGAGCTTATGGCTCGGTCTTCTTTTATGCATGTTTTGCAAACGCATTGGTAAAAGACACGCTGCGTATTTTGTATTGCTGTTGATAAGCAAGAATAAAATCTCGGATAGCGTCATTTACGGGGAAAACACAGTGGACGTCTAGGCCTTCTAAAAACTGATTGTCAGCCATATCCCAGAAGCTTTGAAGCGAATTACAAATGATTGTTCTCATAACAGTGCTCGTCTCGGCTTATTTAAAGTCAGATTAACAACTGTCCTTGGTGTGCAATACGGAGCTAACTAGTTTTTCAATTGCCCAGTATTTTAGGGTGAAGGCTACATTACATCACCTAGATCCATTCGTATTGGTTAAAAACCAATCACTAGCGAGCAGAGTATAGCCAACCAAATGTATATTTAAAAGATAAAATTGGAACGAAAATCAAGCAATGGTTTGCGCATTTCTAAGTTGGGTTTACATGATGACCCGCTAGTCCGGAGTAGGGTTTATGTGTGGCCTTACTCCTAAACAAACTCGTTCCTAAACAAGCTCGATGTGCAGGGTTGAGCGTCAATGAACTGAATCCTGCCCTTTGAGGTTAGTTGGTATAGTGGAACGTTAAGTTTCGCTCCCTGATTTAAGGTTAAGCTATAAATCTAACGCTAAGATTTTGGACTTACGCTGGAAGTTATATAACCCTTGTTTGGCTCCAGGCAAATAGTCGACACTGACTTCGTAAAAACCTTGCTCTCTGAACCAATGCAAACTGTGTGTCGTGAGGACAAAAATTTGATCAATGGTTTCGGATTTAGAACGATGTTTCATGTAGTTGAGCAGTAACAAACCTCGGTTTCCATCACGATAGTCAGGGTGAATCGCTACGCAAGCCATCTCAGCTTTACGCTCTTCTGGGTATGGATAAAGGGCAGCACAGCCAATAATCAAACCGTCTTTTTCGATGATGGTAAATTTTCCAATCTCTTGCTCTAGCTGCTCTCGAGAGCGCCTAACGAGTACACCTTGTTCTTCTAAAGGACGAATGAGGTCTAAGATACCGCCAATATCGTCAATATTAGCTTGCCTCACTTGTTCAGCGCTCGCCATAACGACTTGGGTTCCGATACCGTCGAAAGAGAACAACTCCTGAATTAAGGCGCCATCTACTTTATAACTGATCAAGTGGCTACGAGGTACTCCGGCACGGCAAGCTGCAATAGAGCCTTTAAGAAAGCGCAGTGTTCCTGTGTTGTAATCTAGATCAGGAGACGTATTTTCAGAGAGCGTTTTGATGACATGCTCCGCCTCAATTGGCAGTAACTCGGCGACAGCATTGCCGTTGTCATCAATGACACCTTGTTCGGAGCAAAAACCAATCAGCTTATCCGCACCCAGCTTTATCGCTAGTTGGGTGGCGACTTCTTCAGAAAGTAAGTTAAAGCACTCGCCAGTCACAGAGCTAGCAATGGGACCTAGCAGAACAATTGAACCTTGATCAAGAGTGCGGTTGATAGCATCGGTGTCAATGCGGCGAATGCGTCCACTATGGCAATAGTCCACACCATCATCAACGCCGAGTGGCTGAGCAATGATGTAGTTTCCGCTAACGACATTGAGCTGGGTGCCTGCCATCGGAGTGTTGTTGAGGCTCATTGATAGGCGCGCAGTAATCGCAAGTTGAAGTTGTCCGGCAGCTTGCATAACAACAGATAAAGCCGATTCATCCGTAATGCGGATATTTTTGTGGTAAGGCGTAGTGAGGTCTTGTTTTTCTAGCTGCTGATTAATTTGAGGACGTGCACCATACACCACCACGACTTTTATTCCGAGGCTGTGCATGAGTGCGATATCATTAATAATATTGCCAAAATTTTTGTGTGCGACGGCTTCTCCGCCCAGCATGATCACCATGGTTTTTCCGCGGTGAGCATTGACATAAGGTGTTGATTGACGGAATCCTTTTACGAGAGCAGTACTACGAATTTTCACTACAGCCATTCCTTTGTTTAATTATGTTAAAATAATGCCTTTTTATTCACTTGGTGGCAAGGTGAAATTTTGGAATAAAGCACAAACATATTGAGGTAGGTTCTTGGTCCCGTTAAGAGGGAAGGTTACAATGGTGGCGTCTTTCCTCAATACGTGAACCTCATGTCTTCTGCTGTTAATAAGAATGCTGCGATCACTGCTTCCAATCTGTCAAAAACGTCATCTAAATCAATGTTTCGTAAGTGGCTAGAGCGTTCTCTCATGCTTATAGCGATAGTTGGAACCGTTGTCGTGTGCATGCTGTATAGTGATTTGATTACTCGAACCATTAATCCGCCCATTCCCAAATCGACAATTTATGGTCGCTGGGTTGAGCAAGATGTTGCGCCTTATGCTCGTGAAGAATTTGTGTTGAGTGAGCGCGGTGTTACCGTAAATGGTTCTACAGTGGCGACCAGTTTTGAATTCGATGGGGATTCGTTTTCGTATCGAGTGGGTTCAAATGAGCGGCACTTCAATTTTGTGGGTAAGCAGCATGCAGAAATGAAGCTGGATGCTAATGCACATTATCTACCTGTATTCCGTTTAGAGGGGCGTGCAAGGATTGCGGTAAGATAGTCGTTTTTATTATTGTCTCTTAAGCTGACAGCTTTTTCGTCTGTGAGTCACATGGATGATCACAACTTCATCTCTCAATCAGTAAATTTTACTTTCAAACATAATCCGGACAATTCCGTAATTCTTCCGCTGTTATCATGTTGCATTAACTGAATGAATTTACAACGAGTAAACGGATTGGCTTAGCGTTGAAACATTTTGTCGTTGCTTTTCAATTGCGTCGTATTCATTTGTTTGCCATCCTTTTGCTATTCTCTTTTACGGAAAAGACACGTGTTAAAAAAACTCCTTCCTATTATCTCTTTGAGCCTACTCTTTGGCTGTGCTCAACAAAATGATCGTGCTCAGCAATATCTTGATGGTGAGTTTCCTCAGCTCCTCAATAAAGTGGATGTGGTTGAGTCTAACAAACCACGCGATTTTACTGAATTTAACAAGCAAGCTGAGCAAGTGGTGATAAAGTCACCATCCATGGCGAAGATATACCAACCGCTATATCAACGATTAAGTGAGTGGGCGCAACAGAGCGGAGATACCAGTGCGTTGAGTGCGTTTGGCATTCAAGCCGCGCAATTGGGTGGTGGTGATAAAAAAGGTAATGTGCTGTTTACCGGATACTTTTCTCCCGTGATGGAGCTGCGTCATACACCAAACGACATTTTTAAGTACCCAGTTTATGGCAAGCCAAACTGCTCATCAGATTGTCCGACTCGTGCGGAGATCTACAACGGGGCATTAGATGGCCAAGGTTTAGTGCTAGGTTATGCGCCTAACCGTATTGACCCGTTTATGATGGAAGTGCAGGGCAGTGGCTATGTGCATTTTGAAGATGATGATACGTTGGAGTACTTCGCGTACGCAGGGAAAAATAATAAAGCTTACGTTAGTATTGGCCGCATTTTGATTGAACGTGGTGAAGTGCCGCGTGAAAAAATGTCTCTCAAAGCGATTAAAGAGTGGGTAATGGACAACGACGACGCAACAGTACGCGAGTTGTTGGAGCAAAACCCTTCTTACGTTTTCTTTGCGCCAAAATCGGAAGCGCCAGTAACGGGGTCGGCTGGTATTCCTTTGTTGCCAATGGCCGCGGTCGCGGGTGACCGTTCTATCTTACCAATGGGCACACCAATCTTGGCGGAAGTACCATTGCTGAATGCGGATGGTACGTGGAGCGGTGCTCATCAACTGCGAATGCTGATCGTTTTAGACACTGGTGGTGCGGTAAAACAGAACCATTTGGATCTGTATCATGGCATTGGTGCGAGAGCAGGAACGGAAGCAGGGCACTACAAGCATTTTGGTCGAGTTTGGAAACTTGGGCTGGAAAACTCACCAACTCAAGCGCCTTGGGCTTTGCCGCCAGAAAAGCTACAATAGCCATCCAAGAAAGAGGAACCGCCTCTTATCTAGACATTTCATCAAAGAGTGCGTATAAATCGCACTCTTTGTTTTTCTATCGATCATCTGGACTTCAATATGCGTGAACTCGATACCCCAGCATCTGACAGCTACAATCAACGCTTTGGCGGCACTCGTCGTCTTTATGGCAACAGTGAAGTGGACATTCTTCGCGCTGCACACGTTTGTGTTATTGGTATTGGTGGCGTGGGTTCATGGGCGGTCGAAGCGCTGGCCCGTACTGGGATCGGTGAGTTGACTCTGATTGATATGGATGATGTTTGTGTCACGAATATTAACCGCCAAATTCATGCGATGACGGGCACCGTTGGCCAAAGCAAAATTGAAGTGATGGCCGAGCGTGTCAAATTGATCAACCCAGAGTGTAAAGTCAATCTGATTGATGATTTCATCACGCCAGACAATCAACATGAGTACTTAAGCAAAGAGTTTGATTACGTGCTAGATGCGATTGACAGCGTAAAAGCGAAGGCGTCTTTGTTGGCGTATTGCCGCAGCAACAAGATCAAAGTGATCACCACGGGGGGCGCTGGTGGTCAGGTTGACCCAACGCAGATCATGGTCGCTGACTTAACGAAAACGATCCAAGATCCTCTAGCGAAGAAAATCAAAGACACCTTGCGTCGTCATCATAACTTCCCTAAGAATCCGGCTCGTAAGTTTGGTATTGATTGCGTGTTTTCAACCGAGCAGCTGAAGTACCCTCAAGCAGACGGTTCAGTGTGTGGTGTGAAGTCGACAGCGGAAGGTCCAAAACGTATGGATTGCGCTAGCGGTTTTGGTGCGGCGACTGTCGTAACTGCAACGTTTGGCTTTGTCGCGGTATCGCGAATCGTTGAGAAGTTGATTTCAAAATATAAGCAGTAAACTAGAAGAAGAGCGCATCATGACAGATTTTCCCGTTTCTCCATTTGGTACAGATATCACCAGCGAAGACATTGTAGCGACTATGCAGCAATTTCAAGGCTGGGAAGATCGTTACCGTCAGGTGATTCAGTGGGGTAAAAAGCTGCCACAAATGCCAGAAGAGCTGAAATCAGAACAAGTTACCGTTTCGGGTTGTGAAAGCTTGGTGTGGTTAGTGAGCCAAGAGCAAGATGGCGTTTGGCATTTTTGTGCGGACTCCGATGCGCGTATCGTCCGTGGATTGATTGCCTTGGTAATGGCAGCTTATGACGGTAAAACGGCCGATCAAATTCAAGCATTTGATATTGATGCTTATTTTGATCAGCTGGGGCTTGTCTCCCATTTAAGCCCGTCACGTGGTAATGGCTTGAAAGCTATTGTAGAGCAGATTAAGCAAGTCGCCGTGTAACGAGTTATTTTTCCAACTCTTAAAAAACGCCGAATAGCCTAGCTGTTTGGCGTTTTTTGTATCTGAGTTGAGATATTTTTTGCATATGGATAAAAAGTATGCAAATGGTCGACTATTTTAGCGTTAATTAACCATTCTATTG
>NZ_WXWS01000324.1:0-14274 GCF_009904715.1 Vibrio sp. V42_P2S4T144
CTTTCGGATTGCGGCATGCGCTACCCATGGCAGAGCTTCGACACTTTGCTGTAATACATCAATATCCTGGGACATAAATGTACCGATGTGATCAATTCGACTAAATGCAGCCTGCACATCGTCAGCTTGGACATACTCCAGTTTCCCCTGAAGTACTATTTTGGAGAGAGGTAACCTTTGGTCATCCCACATCCAACTGATCGCCGCGTACAAAACAGAACTAATTAAAGTCACAACCACAACGAAAAATAACGCACCCAAGATTTTTTCTTGACGACCAGGGTTGTTACCCGTATTTGGTCGCTCGTCATTCAGTGCAATATTCAACAACGTCTTCGTTTCCTGACTTTTGTCGTGTACTTTTTACCCATATAATTACGCAGAGGTAAAAGTCTTGACTTTAACCTTGGGATTATACTGAGCTCTTGTAAACTATCAAACACTGATAGCAATAAATCACAATGATATTGACGCAAAATCGAGATCTGAGTCTTTATCTGTCCTTCGCGTCAACAATATGTGTCAGCCAAGCATCTTGTTTATATTCAATTTAAGACTTGCCAGCTGTTTCGCCACTTTACCAATATCACCCGCACCTTGCGTTAAGATTAGGTCGCCGTCTTGTATAACGTTAGCTAAAACTGAAGGTAATTGCTCGATTTCTGGAACAAAAATCGGATCTACCTTGCCTCGGCTGCGAATTGTGCGACATAAAGCGCGCCCATCAGCCCCTGCAATCGGCTTTTCACCCGCAGCGTAAACATCCAGCATGATCAATACATCAACTTGCTCTAGCACATTCGCGAAATCATCGTATAAATCACGAGTACGGCTATAACGGTGCGGTTGGAAAATCATCACCAAACGCTTGTCTTGCCAACCACTGCGTGCTGCATTAATGGTTACATCCACTTCTGTTGGATGATGGCCGTAATCATCAACAAGCATTGCATGACCGTTGCCAGTATCAAACTCGCCAAGGTGATCGAAACGTCTTCCCGTACCTTGCGTACCAGCCATTGCCTTTAGGATCGCATCGTCTTCAATGTCATCTTCAGTAGCAACCGCAATCGCAGCAGACGCATTCAATGCATTGTGACGACCTGGAATATTCAGCGTGATATCTAAGTTAGCTCGCCCTTTACGTACTACCGTAAATTTGCCTTGCTGCCCCTCTTGACGATAATCTTCAATACGTACGTCGGCATCTTCAGAAAAACCGTAAGTTATCACTTGACGACTAATACGTGGGATTAACTCTCGAACCACAGGATCGTCAATGCAAACAATTGCTTGGCCGTAAAACGGTAGATTATGAAGGAAATCGATGAAGGTTTGCTTTAAGGTTTCAAAGTCACCACCATAGGTATCCATATGATCGGCTTCGATATTGGTAACAATGCTCACCATTGGTTGCAAGTGCAGGAATGACGCGTCACTTTCATCTGCCTCTGCAATTAGAATACGACTCGAGCCTAGACGCGCATTTGTACCTGCGCTTTTCACCAAACCGCCATTCACAAACGTTGGATCAAGACCGGCTTCAGAATAGATTTGAGTAACAAGAGCGGTCGTCGTGGTTTTACCGTGTGTACCCGCAACGGCAATACCGTGACGGAATCGCATCAATTCAGCCAACATCTCTGCGCGGCGTACAATAGGGATGCGTAATTCACGTGCCGCCATCACTTCTGGGTTTTCTTCGTTGATCGCCGTTGACACAACAACCACACTGGCTTTTTCTACATTACTGGCTTGATGACCAATAAATACCGTCGCACCTTTTGATACCAAACGCTCTGTCACAGCGTTCTCTGATAGATCAGAACCTGTGATTTGGTAGCCTTCGTTCAACAGCACTTCTGCAATGCCGCTCATGCCCGCACCACCAATACCGATGAAGTGGATGGATTTCACGCGGCGCATCTCTGGCACCATTGCGCGAATCTGAGCTAAGTCTTGTGTATGTTGGATTGTCATCAATTCTATTCTCAATAATTCGGTTAACGCTTTTCGGTCAAAGCGACAATGGCTTGTGCGACAACTCGGTCAGCATTCAATTTTGCAGCGCCACGCGCTTGCTCAGCCATTGTAAGTAAAGCTTGGCGATCCAATTGTTGGATCTGCAGAGTCAGAGACTCAACGGTTAAATCTGGTTGTTCAATCATTTTCGCCGCGCCGCAATCCACCAAGTGGTCTGCATTAAGTGCTTGCTGGCGGTCTTTGTGCATGAATGGAACAAAAATAGCGCCTACACCTGCCGCCGAGACTTCAGATACGGTTAACGCTCCAGAGCGACAAACTAAAAGGTCAGCCCATGCGTAAGCTTCTGCAACGTCATCAATGAATTCCATTACTTCTGCATTTACCACACCATTAGCTTGGTATGCTGCATTCACTTCTTCGGCGGCACCTTTACCCGCTTGATGACGAATACAGTAATCTTCGCCCAATTTCGACATCACTTCTGGCAGAGTTTGGTTAAGAATACGTGCGCCTTGGCTGCCACCCATCACCAAAATGCGAATTGGACCTTGGCGCTCTTGCATGCGCTCAGTTGGCGCTGCTAATTGAGTCACGTCTTCACGAACTGGGTTCCCAACCACTTCGGCATTTGGAAAAGCGCCTGGGAAAGCCTGAAAAACCTTCTTAGCGATTTTCGATAACCATTGGTTCGTTAAACCTGCTACTGCATTTTGTTCATGCAGAACAACAGGAATACCACTCATCCAAGCGGCAATACCACCCGGGCCGCTAACATAACCGCCCATACCAAGCACTGCGTCTGGCTGCCAGCGTTTCATGTGAGCACGAGCCTGCATGATGGCATTGATAATTTGAAATGGTGCTGCAAGAAGGCGTTTAACGCCTTGACCTCGTAACCCTTTCACTTTGATAAAGTCGATTTCAATGCCATGTTTTGGCACCAAATCCGCTTCCATTCGATCCGCCGTACCTAACCAACGGATCTCCCAACCTTGCTCTTGAAGCTGTTTTGCTACCGCCAAACCTGGGAATACGTGACCGCCAGTACCACCAGCCATCACCATCAAACGTTTATTTTGTTTCATTAGCTTGTTGTTCTGATTGTTGTTGCTCGCGTTTCAAGCGGCATTCGTAATCGATACGCAGTAATATGGACACTGCGACGGACATAATTATTAGACTAGAACCACCATAACTGATGAGTGGAAGTGTTAAACCTTTTGTTGGAACAATACCGGCGGCAGCTCCAACATTAACCAAGGTTTGAAACGCAAACCAAATACCAATTCCGAAAGCCAGATAACCTCCGAACATTTCGCCTTCTTCAAATGCACGCTTGCCGATGTAAACCGCTTTTAGCACCAAGCTAAAAATCAGCATTAAGACCAGCACTACGCCTACGAAACCAAGCTCTTCAGCAAGTACGGCAAACACAAAGTCGGTATGCGCTTCCGGTAGATATTCCAGTTTTTGAATTGAATTACCGAGACCTTGTCCGAACCATTCACCACGACCAAACGCCATCAAAGACTGAGTCAACTGATAGCCACTACCAAACGGGTCTTCCCACGGGTCAAGGAAGGAGGTTACACGTCGCATACGGTATGGCTCGACGAGAATCAAACCAACGACAGCACCAATACCTGCCACCATCAAGGCGAGAAACTGGGTTAGTTTTGCACCTGCGATAAAAAGCATGCCAAACAGCGTGACCAGCATCACGACGACCGTCCCCAAGTCTGGCTGACCAAGTAGTAATACTGCGAAGAAGGCAAACACCATGATTGGCTTCATAAAGCCACCAAAGAAGGTTTGTCGTACTTCGTCTTGCTTTCGAACTAAGTAACCAGACATGAAGATAAACAGCGATAGCTTCGCGACTTCCGCTGGCTGAAGGTTAAACAGCCCAAGGGGAATCCAACGAGACGCACCATTAACCGACTTACCCGCCAAGAGCACGATGATCAACAGTGCGAAAGAAGCCCAAAGTAAGTAATGGCTCTTCTTAAACCACTCTTGCAAAGGCACTTGCAAAATAACAGCGGAGGTCCCTAACGCCAGCACGAGAAACGTCGCATGACGAAACATAAAGTGGAACGGCTGTTCCGTTAATCGAGAGCTGATTGGAAATGATGCAGAGGTTACCATGACCAAACCAGTCAACATCAAACCCAGTGCAATCCACACTAACTGACGATCAAACATCGCCTCTGGGGCTGGATGCTTGAGCCAATTGCCAATACTGCGTTTAACGTTACCTAAACCCACGAAGTGTGTAACCTTTAATTATGCATATTTCTGAGCAAGAGCAGCGAAAGCATCACCTCTTGCCATAAAGTTGTCGAATTGATCAAAGCTAGCACATGCAGGAGACAGCATCACCATATCACCTGGTTTTAACTGCGAAGATACTTGTTGAATCACATCTTCCATAGTGTCGAAACGTATTGCAGATTCATGCAGTGGCATAAATTCATCGCCATCAGCGCCAAAGCAACACAGTTGCAAGTTAAGCGTCGCGAAGATCGGTTTTAATGGCGAGAAGTCAGCACCTTTGCCAACACCACCAACGAGTAAGTAGAGCTTGCCTGTCGATTCCAAACCAGATAGCGCAGCCATAGTGCTGGCAATATTAGTTGCTTTAGAGTCATTCACCCATTTGACGCCTTGATTATCCGCAACCACCTGGCATCGGTGTGTCAGTCCCGTGTAATTTTTAAGTGCATTCAATGCGTTGTGATAGTTTACATCCGCAGCTTTTAATAGCGCTAAAGCAACCAGAGCGTTAGATAAGTTGTGCTTACCAACCAACTTAAGCTCATCACTTGCGACAACTCGTTGACCGTGATCGAGCAACCAAGTACGGTTGCCATCCACCTCGAGACCAAAGTCCTGATTGTCGCTGCCAAATGTCACCAATGGCATCTCTGCGTCTGGGAAGGTTTCTTGATCATCACGGTTCACGACCGCAAGAGCAGCATGGTTAAAAATACGCAACTTGGCATGTCGATAGTCAGACATGCCTTGATAACGATCCATGTGGTCTTCAGAAAGATTCAGAAACGCAGCGGCTTTGAGCTTTAAGCTTGACGTCGTTTCTAACTGGAAGCTCGAGAGTTCGAGTATATATAGATCTGCGTCTTGTTCTAACAAATCCAGTGCTGGCACACCGATGTTACCACCAACGCCAACATCCAAACCTGCAGCCTTAGCCATCACACCTGTGAGGTCGGTTACTGTGCTCTTACCGTTTGAGCCCGTAATCGCAATTACGGGTTTCTGCACCGCCCAAGCGAATAACTCGATATCACCTACTACTGCCGTACCTTTTGCTAATACGGCTTGGATCTCTGGTGTCGCTAGCGCAATACCAGGGTTGGTCACGATAAGATCCGCGTCAGAAAGCCAGTCTGTATTCCAACCACCACTATGCAGTTGAACACTTTCCGGCAAGCGCTCTGCACCTGGAGGGTTTACACGAGTATCAATGACTTTGACCACAAGTTGTGGCTGATTTTTTCTTAGGTGTTTAACGACAGAGAGCCCGGTAATACCGAGCCCTACGACGACAACACTATGTATGTTTTGCCAACGTTCCATATTTGATCACACTGTAAATCTTGTTCTTGGAAAGCGCGATTAACGCACTTTCAATGTCGCAAGACCAATCAGAACAAGAACCATAGAAATAATCCAGAAGCGCACGATTACGCGAGGTTCTGGCCAACCTTTCAATTCGTAGTGGTGGTGAATTGGTGCCATACGGAAAATACGCTGACCACGTAATTTGTAAGAACCTACCTGCAGGATGACTGATAGCGTTTCCATCACAAACACACCGCCCATGATCACCAACACCAACTCTTGACGAACGAGAACAGCAATAGTGCCTAACGCGCCGCCAAGCGCTAGTGAGCCGACATCACCCATGAACACTTGTGCTGGATACGTGTTAAACCACAAGAAACCAAGGCCTGCACCGACGATTGCTGTACATACGACAACCAACTCAGAAGCATGTGGTAAGTATGGTATATGAAGGTATTCAGAGAAGTTAACGTTACCGGTCGCCCATGCAATAACCGCGAAGCCTGCTGCAACAAGAACCGTTGGCATGATTGCCAAACCGTCTAGACCATCAGTCAGGTTAACCGCGTTACTTGTACCTACAATGACAAAGTAAGTCAGAATGATATACATCAAACCAAGCTGCGGCATGATGTCTTTAAAGAATGGCACCACTAGCTGAGTTGCTGCTGTGTCTTTACCGTAAGCATACAATGCGAAAGCGACGACAAACGCGATCAACGACTGCCAGAAGTACTTCCAACGCGCGATCAAGCCATCGGTATTTTTGCGTACCACTTTACGATAATCATCAACAAATCCGACCGCACCGTAGCCAAGTAAGACCGTAAGTACCGCCCATACGTAAGGGTTGGATAAGTCTGTCCATAGCAAAATCGTGATTGAGATGGCCGCTAAGATCATGATACCGCCCATTGTTGGGGTACCACGCTTACTAAAGTGAGATTCAGGACCTTCGTTACGCACTACCTGACCAATTTGCAGCATTTGCAAACGCTTGATCATGATTGGTCCCATCCATAATGACAGACCTAGAGCGGTTAATACGCTTAGGATTGCTCGAAAAGACAAGTATTCAAACAATCGGAAAAAAGACAGGTATGGCTGTAGCAGCTCGGCAAGCCAAATAATCATTAATAATACTCCTTCAAAGCAGCAGCGACTTCAAACATACGTGCACCGTTCGCTCCTTTCACCAATATCGTATGGTTTTCAGGAACGGCTTGGTCTAGATGCTGCTTGATGTATTCAATCATCTCTTGGTGCGTCTCAAAATGAATGCCTTGGCAAAGATCACTGATCACCTTGGCGTCTGCACCATATGTGAGAACATGTTCAAATTTTTGTGGGGCAGCATGTTCCCCGACTTGACGATGAAGTGCAAGACTTTCCTCGCCCAATTCCGCCATATTACCTAAAATCAGCCAGCGTTGACCTGGGAAAGCGGCCAATAAATCAACTGCCGCTTTCATGGCTGGCACGCTCGCGTTGTAGCTGTCGTCAATCAGTTTTATCTTTTCGCTCAGCGCTTCAACCTCGACGCGACCTTTCACTTTGTTCAAATGTTTAAGGCCAGCACGAACCTCTTCTAATGTGGCGCCCATTTGTAACGCAATAATAGAAGCAGCGATCGCATTCGCAACGTTGTGTTGACCTATAATACCCAGAGACAGTTCAATTTCTTGTGAGCTTGCTGCGATATGTAAGTCAAAGCTTGCTTCACCTGCGGCGTTCAATACGATGTTAGAAGCGAAGAAGTCTGCATCAGTATTACTTTGTGAAAAAGTAATGACTTTCTTATCTGCTAACACTTCATCCCAATTGGCTTCACCATTGCTGTCTAGGTTAACAATCGCAATACCACCAGCTGAAAGGCCTTGGTAGATTTCACCTTTGGCTTGTTTCACGCCATCGATAGAACCAAAGCCTTCAAGGTGAGCGGCGGCTACATTGTTCACTAACGCGATATCTGGTTTTACTAACTGAGTCGTGTAAGCAATTTCACCGATATGGTTAGCACCAAGCTCAATCACGGCATAATCATCATCCTGCTGTGAGCGTAATAATGTCAACGGAACACCAATATCATTATTGAAGTTACCCGCCGTGAATAGCACTTTGCCTTTCAATTGCAGGATACTCGCAACCATTTCTTTTACGGTCGTTTTACCGCAACTTCCGGTGATGGCAACGGTAGGTGTTTGGCATGCTTGATGCACCCAAGAAGCAAATTCACCCAATGCAAGTTTGGTATCCGACACCACAATTTGCGGCACATTCACATCTAAGCGTTTTTCCACGAGTAAAGCACCGGCACCTGCATCTACCGCTTGTTGGCAAAAGTTATGCGCATCAAAGCGCTCCCCTACTAACGCCACAAATAGAGCACCACGATCAATCGTTCGTGTATCAGTAGAAACCGCGTCGATAAGTAGATCGTCGCCGAATCGCTCACCACGAGTGATGTCTGCAATTTGAGATAACGTTACTTTGATCATGAGGTCAATCCTAAAAGTTGCATTGCGGACTCGCGGTCGGAGTAATGAATCGTTTCGCCATTACGAATCTGATAATCTTCATGGCCCTTCCCTGCTAACAAGATAATGTCGTTTGGCGAAGCATTTTCAATGGCATAAGACAGTGCTTTGAAGCGGTCATGCTGAACAATCGCTTCAGCAGGTTTTGACAGCCCAGCTAACATGTCTTTCACAATCTGAACCGGATCTTCGCTGCGTGGGTTATCGTCAGTCAACACCACTCTATCACCTAGTCGCTCTGCAATTTCCGCCATCATTGGGCGCTTACCTGCATCGCGATCGCCACCGCAGCCAAAAATAGCCCACAGCTGGCCTTCACAATGAACTCGTAAAGCTTGCAGCGCTTTTTCTAAAGCATCAGGAGTGTGGGCATAATCGACCACGACTTTGGCACGATCCTCAGTTTGGAATAACTCCATTCGGCCGAGTACAGGTTGCAGTTGACCTGCAGTTTCGAGTAACGCTTGTTTCTCTTTACCTAAGCTTAATAAGGTCGCAAAAGCGAGCATTAAGTTGGTTGCATTAAACTCACCAATCAAAGGCGCGTGCAATTCACCTGAGCCAAATTTACCATCGAACTTAATAGTAATCCCTGACTCTGCGTAACTGACTTCCGTCGCCCAAATTGCGCTTTCAAATTCAGTGTTCGGCTTGAGCGAGACAGCGATCGCATTACTTAACTGCGACGCCCATTGATGACCTACTTCATCATCAACATTGATAATGGCACGTTCACATTGGTGTTGCGTGAACAACCCAAGCTTTGCATTGGCATACGCTTCCATCGTGCCATGATAATCTAAGTGGTCACGACTTAAGTTAGTAAACACGCCCGCCGCAAATGATAATGCTTTGACACGACCTTGCGTCAGGCCATGAGAAGATACTTCTAGCGCGGTGTATGTGGCTTGTTGATTTGCGAGAGAGGAGAGCGTTTTCTGAATTTCAACGGCATTCCCCGTTGTATTCGCAGCTTGTTGCAAGTTATTGAGGAAGCCATTTCCTGTTGTTCCCATTACCGCCGCTTTATGGTCAAGCAGTTCTAGCCATTGCGCTATTAACTGGGTAATGGTGGTTTTGCCGTTGGTGCCGGTGACACCAATCAAATCCATATTAGGGTAAGCATAGAGCTTTCCAGCAATTGCGGATAAACGTTGGTCCAACCTATCGATGTAAATGACGGGAACATCATCAATGATTTCCACCGTACCATGTGTTTTGACATCGCAGGCTTGCGCCAGGGCTGCATTTGCACCTTGCTCAATTGCAGAGGCAATGAATTTACGCCCATCCACAACATGGCCAATCACTGCTACAAACGTGGTTCCAGGTTGAACTCTTCGGCTGTCGAGCTCCAATTCAGAAACAAGAACGGACGATAAGCTAGGGCAATCCACCCAAGGGGAAAGCAGCACGTCCATACTGATGGCTTTAGTCATATTTGTTCTCCGAGCTTTGGCTCAGGTTTTCTTAATTTTGTTTGCTCAGTAAACCACAGGGCTTACTGTTGGAATTTGTTTTCGTCAGGTGCAACATTGAGTATTTGTAGCGCGCCTTTCATGATTTCAGAGAAGACAGGAGACGCTACCGAACCACCATAGTAGTCATCACCTTGAGGCTCGTTTACGATCACCACCAAAGCAATTCGCGGATCGCTAACCGGAGCAAGCCCAGCCGTGTAGGTGATGTACTCGTCGCTATACCCGCCAGCAGAAGCTTTACGTGATGTACCTGTTTTCGCTCCCACTCGATAACCAGGAACTGCCGCTCTGCGAGCCGAGCCCCCTTTTTGAGTTACGGTTTCCAACATGTCTAATACTTGACGCGCATACTTCGCACTCACCACTTGACGTGACATGTCATGATCATTGCTTTCAATAATATGAATAGGCTCGTATTTGCCAAGGTTTCCAAGCGTCGCATAAGCATGGGCTAGCTGGATTGGTGTAATTGATAGACCGTAACCAAACGCAATCGTGGCGCGCTCAATTGGCGACCAACGAGTTCGTGTAGGAAAAATACCCGTCACTTCCCCAACTAGGTTTAGGCCAGAAAGCTCACCAAAACCCACTGAACTGTACAGCCCAAGAAGCGCCTCTACCGGCATTTGCATTGCTAGCTTCGTCACACCGATATTACTCGACTTTTTAAGGATCGTGGTCAAGCTCGCTTTGCCTACGCGAGAGACATCTCTGACTCGACTACCACCTAAACGTAGGACACCATTACCGGTATCTACGATGGTATCTTTATCGGCTATCCCATTTTCTAAGGCGGCTAAAATAACGAAAGGCTTAATGGTCGAACCGGGCTCCATTGAGTCCGTGATCACTCGGTTACGCATTTGATAGCTTTGCCAATCGCTACGATTGTTAGGGTTGTAAGAAGGAGCATTAACCATGGCCAATACGGCGCCCGTTTTTACATCCAACATGACAACAGAACCTGAAGTAGCGCGGTGGTCCGCAACGGCTTGCTTAATCGCACGATACGCAATCGCCTGTAGGCGCTGATCGATGGTTAACTGAAGTGATTTACCTTCTTGCTTGTCTTGCCAAGCAATGTTTTCCACAACACGACCATAGCGATCTTTACGAATAGTTTTCTTACCCGCCGCGCCAGTGAGCCACTCATCGTAGCTACGCTCCACACCTTCTAGGCCATGCCCGTCAATGCCTGTTACACCGACTAAGTGAGCACTAACCTCACCTGCAGGATAATAACGACGAGATTCCGACTTAAGGCCAACACCTGGCAGCTTTAGCTCACGAATATAGTTCGCCATGGCCGGACTGACCTGGCGCTGCAAGTAGATAAAGCGACGTTTTTCATTGCGCTTAATTTTGTCTATTAACCCTTGTCGGTCAATACCAAGAACATCCGCTAATGCATGCCAACTTTTGGTCTGGCTTAACGCGTTTTCTTTAAATATAGTGGCAGGATCTGCCCAAACCGCCTCAACCGGCACACTGACAGCAAGCGGCTCACCATTTCGATCCGAAATAATACCGCGAGCAGAAGGAATGGATTTAACACGAACCGAACGTAGGTCACCTTGTTTAATCAGGTTATCTGGCTCAATGATTTGGATGTAGGCTACGCGTGCCACCAAAAGGGCAAATGCACAAAAAACAAAAAACAGTAATAGATGGAAGCGCCAACGAATCAAGAAAGATTCTTCGACCGCCACTTTCACTGCTTTGTTATCGGTTTTCTTATCCCCCGTAGCCGCTTTCTCTTTTGCTACAGGTTTACGCTTATTGGCTTGTTTCGTGTTGGATTTTTTTCTAATCATTTGAGCGTGACAACCACTTCTTTATCGCCATCAGGTCGTTTCATTTCAAGTTCTTTTTTGGCAAGGTCTTGAACACGACTGTGTTCCGCGAGGGCAGTTTCTTCCAACATTAAGTTACGCCATTCGCTATCTAACCGTTCTCGTTCAACCAACGTGTGATCTTTCTCAGTGATCGCTTGACGCGCATGGTGGGTAGCAAATACCACTCCCATTGCCGATGCCACGATCAATAGCAACAACAGTAATGGCCAGCGACCAACGGTGAGGAGATCCGTCGCAATCAACTTAGCAAGATTAGGAGTGGGTTTCGTCATAATAATTAAAGCTTTTCCGCAATTCTTAACACAGAGCTGCGCGAGCGAGGGTTCATTTCAATTTCTTGTTTGCTTGGCTTGATCGCTTTGCTCACCGCTTTCATATTCGCACTACCAAGAGCACGAATTTGCTCTTCCGTCATTGGAATACCGTGTGGCACTTCAGGCCCTTTGCTCTCTTTACGGATAAAACGTTTGACCATACGATCTTCCAGAGAGTGGAAGCTAATCACAGATAAACGGCCTTCAGGAGCCAGAATGCTCGCCGCGCCTTTAAGTGCTGTATCAATTTCTTCTAACTCACTGTTGATGTAAATACGAAAAGCCTGGAAAGCACGAGTCGCAGGGTGTTTTTTCTCTTTAAAACTTTTCGGTGCGGCATCTGAAATCAATTTTGCCAGCTGACCTGTGCGAACCATTGGCTCATTTTCTTCATCTTCACGGTAGGCAACAATCGCTTTTGCAATACGGCGCGCATGTTTATCTTCCCCAAACTCGCGAATGACCCAAGTGATATCATCGAGGTCTGCTTCCATCAACCATTGAGATACTGGAACACCTGATGTCGGGTCCATACGCATATCTAGCGGACCATCTTTCATAAAGCTAAAGCCACGCTCTGCGTCGTCTAACTGAGGAGAAGAAACGCCTAAATCCAGCAGAACACCATCCACTTTTCCAACTAGCCCATACTCTTCAGCATACTCAGCAATACCAGAAAATGGACCATGAATAATGGTGAAGCGAGGGTCATTGATTTTTCCTGCCTCAGCGATCGCTTGAGGGTCACGGTCGATACTGTACAGTCGGCCATTTTCACCGAGTTTAGATAGAATTGTCCGGCTGTGACCGCCACGGCCAAATGTTCCATCAATATAGACGCCGTCTGGTTTGATAGCTAATCCATCAATGGATTCATTTAATAACACGGAAATATGTTGGAAGGTTTCGGTCATAGCTTTCTCGTTGAATGATCTTGAAGCGATTCTTTAGTGTACTGATTTCCTACATCATCGCCACCACAAGTCTAAAGTTAGACGTGATTTACACCAAGTTTATTGGTAATGACATAGTTTGCGTCAATTAAATGCAAAAAACCCATCACTACCGAAGTAGAGATGGGTCTCGAATAGGTGGAGCCGACACATAAGCCGGGTTCTGTTCCGCTTGCGCGGCGGTAGCCATTCGTCTAGGCCAGCAATCACTCACTGGCTCGAGCAACCTACCCGCCTCCTTACGCGAGCAACGCAATGTGGAGGCCTATTTGGTCTTGCTTCAGGTGGAGTTTACCCTGCTACGAACTATTGCTAGTCGTCCGGTGCGCTCTTACCGCACCCTTTCACCCTTACCTGTACCCTTACGGGCCATCGGCGGTCTTCTCTCTGCTGCACTTGTCGTAGGCTTGCGCCTCCCAGGCGTTACCTGGCACCTTGCTCTATGAAGCCCGGACTTTCCTCCCCTTTGTCAGTCTCCCGAAGGACGTCAACGTCAGTCTCCCAAAGGGACTTCGACGTCAGTCTCCCGAAGGACATCAACAAAGCAGCGACTACCCAGTCAGCTCCGAGGGCGGATTGTATAGAGTTCTCACTTCAGAGTCTAGTTAGATCACAGATATGATGAAATGAATGCACTAAGTGATGACTTTTTAGTCAACAGGCCAAAAATAGATAATAAAAAGGCCGATGCCTAAACATCAGCCCTCATTTACCATTTATCTCGCTAGCGGCACTTAGTCTAAGTTTTCTAAGCCCCATTTATATAGCGCATTCTTCTTCAAGTTATGTATTTCTGCCACCAAAGCAGCTGCTTTTTTCAAAGGCAGCTCTTTGGTCAAAATCCCTAACGTGCGTAAAGCATCTTCAGGTAGTGAGTCGTCTGTTGTTTCACGATGGCCATGTACCAACAATACCATTTCACCACGCTGTTGGTTATCGTCACTTTTCACCCATTCAATCAGCTCACCTAACGGCATGCCTTGAATGGTTTCAAAGGTTTTTGTTAGCTCTCTTGCCAACACAACTTCTCTATCTGGGCCAAGAACGTCTAACATGTCTTGTAGAGAGTCTAAAATACGGTGCGGTGACTCGTAAAAAATACACGTACGCTCTACCGAAGCAATCTCTAGGAATTTATCCTTACGACCTTTGCTTTTCGGTGGTAAAAAACCTTCGAAGCTAAAGCGATCCGATGGCAAGCCAGAGGCACTTAACGCCGTAATGACCGCACAAGCACCTGGAAGAGGCACAACTCTAACGCCCGCTTGACGACATTTTGTCACCAAATGGTATCCTGGGTCGCTGATAAGTGGCGTACCAGCGTCAGAAACTAATGCGATAGACTGACCGGAAAGCAGCTTTTCTACCAAAACTTGTGCTTTTTGCTGCTCATTGTGGTCGTGTAGAGCAAAAGTTTTGGTTTGAATATTGAAGTGAGACAGTAATTTGCCCGTATGTCGAGTATCCTCAGCGGCAATGATGTCCACAGTCGACAGAATTTCGATAGCACGTTGGGTGATATCCGCTAAATTTCCGATTGGAGTCGGTACGATATAGAG
>NZ_WXWS01000233.1:0-14196 GCF_009904715.1 Vibrio sp. V42_P2S4T144
ACTTATAATTGATGGCTAAGTATGTAACTGTAAGAATAACTAAAGCTGCCGTTACCGGGCCACCAAAAAGCAAGTTAGTCGAAAAAGTACCAGTAGAGGCTCCTAAGAACTGAAACGCACCAATCGCACCAGTTAAACCAAGTGTTACGGTATTCGCTAAATATAATTTGCTTTCGAGGCCATAAACGTTATCGATACTCTGCCAAGAACGGTAAGCCTCAATACCTGAAGCCAGCGCTCCTAAAGCCCCTGTAATCGCAAGCCATTTATTAAATACTTTTAAGTCATCAAGAATCAGGTTTTCAAAGCCTTTTGTATTTCGATCTACTAACTTTTTTAGAGTTTTTAGCGAGTGCTCTCTGAGTTCGTCACTTCCCTTAACCTTATCCCAATACTTACCCGTACGAATACCCGTCCAAGCGTTTGCTGTATAAAAAAGCTTTTGCTGAATATCTAAAAATTCATCTGAGGATGTTAACCCTGTGTCTTGGATACTGCTCATGGCATCACCAAGCGCGATGCAGTTAAATACTAATGCCATAAAGCCTAGACCACCGGCATTCTCGAACAGTTTATTCAAATCATTGAGCTTATTCATCACGATCCGCGTTCTAAGCTCGATGGTTCTTTGAGGTAGATCATCAGGTAACTCAATGTACTGCGGGTACTCCAATGTAGCTACAGCGAGAGCCTTCTTAATAGTCTTTCTATTTTCTAAAGCTGTTGTGTATTTAGAGTCAGCTTTGCGGTTATTTTTCTGGAAGTCAGCAATGATTGCATCGTTTTTTTCGAGCTTAATCAGATAATCATTTACGCGTGTTTTCCATTTTTTAAAATCGTGAGCGTAACCTTCTTTTATTGTTACGGGCATATTGTGTGCCATATGTTCTGCAATAACGGCAAATAAATAATAGCTATGACGGTTCAGAGGTTTAGCGAAAACAGGCATCAGCGAAATTGATACTTGTGAGGTCATGCTAACACCAAACTCTACAACGCCTTTTGCAAGCGCACCTATTGCAGATTTAAAAATAATATCCAGCTCTTGAAAACCTTTGGCGATATCCCTGAGAAAGGCTGTTTCCGCAGTGTTTGGGTTGGAAACAAAGTCCATGATCTTAGAGTACATATTCACGCGGTTGCTGGTATCAGATATCTGGTCCATCAACTGATTATCAGGATCAGGATCAGGATTTTCTGAGACGATCGACTGTTCATCAAGTGCCTCTGTAATATTCTTCTCCATCACTTTAAATAAACTACGACTAAACCCAGAGGCATAGAGAGCAAGTAAACTGGTTGGTCTTTCCCATTGGCTTTCAGCCCATTGGCGGTCTTCTTCTTGCATCACCAGAGTAAATGACTCAACGGCTTGCTTGTGCAGTTGATACAAGCTGTACTGCGTGTCTTCGCTGTATAGGTCGAAGGTTCTCTCAAGATGATGAGGTGTCAAAGATTCCATTACAGCAATAAAGTCGCGTTTGACCGAAACCACTTGGGCTAGCATGGTTTCTTTTTGTTCTGACAGCTCTTGCATCTCGCTCAGCATTTGCTTCCAGTTGAGCTGCTGACGCCAGCGTTCAGTCGCTATCCATTGTTCGTATTTACCAAAACGGCTCGCAGAAATTCGATATTTGTCCTGTATCGCTTTAGCAATGTCACTTTGGGTATGTTGGTGTGATTCAATCGCTCCAGCGGAAAATTTAGCAGGATAGCCGGACTGAACTGAGCTTTTGTTCTGCTCTGCCAAATCAAGTTGGTGAGAGGAGTCATAATAGTCAGCCATGTCGGTATAAAACGACAGCTCTTCGCCGTTACGCTTAACGCTAGCTGGCATGTCTATCTCGTCACTTGCACCAAACATACACAGTTGCATGGCGGTCTGCATCAAGTTCCATTGGTTTGAAAACTGGTCAGTGAAAAGGCGGTAAGGGCTTGCGGCACCAACAAAATGCAGTGACATATCTTGAATGTCTGCGGCGTAATCTTTTATCGCGACGAAGTAGCCTGATTCTTCTTCTGGAATCGCAGAGGTTAAATCGCTTTCGACTGCGACAGGTTTAAAGACAGAACCCTCTTCATCTGCTTTGGTGGCGATGCCAGAATCCGCAAAGCGACCATCATTGACGGCAGAAGATTCAATATCAGCGACTTGGGTTAACTTATCTATTGGTGCAATGTTGTGCTGATTCTTGTTTGAGGAGAGAACAATGGTTTGCATGCGATCGATATGATTACTCGGATTGTTAAGTACGCGCATGAACGTGTGCCATGTCCACCGGTGCTCAGAGAAGCAAATCGATAGTACGCTTCCGTTGACGTAAGTAAGGAAGGGCTTTGCATCTTGTGGTGTCCCACGCTGCTCTGATTTTGGGCTTTCTGATTCTCCCAACTTATAGAGCGTGAATTGCGTTCCTTTGATTTCGTATTCGTCTAAGCTTTTGTTGATTGCATCATAGACATACAGCCAACCGTCGCGCAGTTGACGCAGGGTGTAACCAACGGTATTGAGTTTGGCTGGGCCTTGCCCTTTCCATTCTTCAGGCAAACCAAAAGGTTGTGTCTCTTCTGTTTCTAGCTGATCGATGGCATAGCGGACTGGGATAAAGTGCGCAGGTGATGCTTCCGTTGCTTCTTTCTCAGTTTTTAAATTGAGAGGCTCTGGTTCAGACGGCGGTGGCGGATCGATTTTTTTTGTTTCTCCCTCCCAAAACATACTGCGCTCTGGGGGGGAGCCAGCAAGATCATCGGATTCCGTGGTTGGAACGATATTCAGCGATTTCAGTGTACCATCGCTTTCAAATGCCTGAACGGCCTCCTCATAGGTATAGCTGTTGTCATACCAGAACATAGAAGTTTTTGGGGGAAGTGGATTATTCATCGTTAGCCCATGTTTAAGAGTTTTATTCTATTACGCAAATATCGCACCAAAATAAAGCAATTAAAAATCAATGAGTTAGATTTTTATGGTTTTGCGTCAATCAAATAATTGTTTGTTTTTCCAATAAGTTGGTTGGTGTTTACCATTTTTTGTATTGATTGAATCAAAGTTTTAGTTGTGAGTGATGCCTCAATGAGCCGACAAAACAAAAGGGCTCCAGAGTTACCTCTGGAGCCCTTTCTAGTATTTAAGTGCTAAAGAGTTAGCGACGCTTTGGTTTACGTTGACCAGCTGGTTTGCTTTGTCCTTGTGGGCGACCTTGGCCTTGCGGCTTGCTACCTGCCGGGCGGTTTGCACCGTTGCCGCTAGGACGTTGGCCGTTGCTTGCAGGGCGTTGACCACCTGTAGCTTTACCCGAACCGTTACGGTTGCCAGATGGTTTACCATCTTTTGAACCGCCTTCAGAACGTTTGTTCAAATGACCACCGAAGCCTGGTTGGTTTTTGGTATGTTTGGTTGCAAAGCGGTTTGCCCCGTGACGACCAGATTTACGACGTTGCGCAGGTGTTTGTGCTTCAATGTCTTCCGCAGGAACGAGACAGCCTTGTTTGTCACCAATCAAATGTTTTTTACCCATACTGACTAGGGCTTCACGGATCATTGGCCAGTTTGCTGGATCGTGGTAACGCAACAGCGCTTTATGTAGGCGACGTTGACGTTCACCTTTTGCTACAGGTACATCTTCACGTTTTTTGTACTTCACGCGTTTCAGAGGGTTTGTCTCTGAGTAGTACATCGACGTTGCGTTACACATTGGCGAAGGGTAGAAGTTTTGTACTTGGTCACATTCGAAGTTGTTCTTTTTCAGCCACAGAGCAAGGTTCAGCATGTCTTCGTCTTCTGTGCCTGGGTGCGCAGAGATAAAATAAGGGATTAAGTACTGCTTCTTGCCTGCTTCTGCACTGTATTTCTCGAACATCTCTTTAAAGCGATCGTACGTACCCATGCCTGGCTTCATCATTAGATCAAGAGGACCTTTCTCTGTATGTTCCGGTGCAATCTTCAAGTAACCGCCTACGTGGTGAGTCACGAGCTCTTTCACGTATTCTGGTGATTCAATCGCAAGGTCGTAACGTACGCCAGATGCAACCATCACTTTCTTCACGCCTTCAACTTTACGCGCTTCGCGGTATAAATCGATCGTGTGTTTGTGGTCTGTGTTTAGCTTGTTACAGATGCCCGGGAATACACAAGAAGGACGACGACAGTTCGCTTCCGCTTTTGGATCTTTACAGCCCAGGCGGTACATGTTTGCAGTCGGGCCACCAAGATCGGAAATTGTGCCGGTAAAGCCTGGAACTTTGTCCCGAATTTCTTCAATCTCGTTGATGATAGACTCTTTCGAACGGTTTTGAATGATTCGACCTTCATGCTCGGTAATCGAACAGAAAGAACAGCCACCAAAGCAACCACGCATGATGTTTACAGACGTCTTGATCATGTCGTACGCAGGAATTTTTGCTTTCCCGTACATAGGGTGAGGGACACGCGCGTAAGGCAGGCCAAACACAAAGTCCATCTCTTCGGTCGTCAATGGAATTGGCGCTTGGTTTACCCAAAGTTCACGATCACCATGGCTTTGAAGTAACGCTCGACCAGAGTACGGGTTCGTTTCTAAATGCAGTACACGGCTTGCATGCGCATAAAGAATGCGATCGTTTCTTAGCTTTTCAAACGAAGGTAAACGGACCGCAGTCGTCGCAGCATCGTGGCGTGATGGGCGAATTGTGATTGGTTGTGCAACTGGCTCGTCTTTTTTAGTTTCACACTGAGTTTCTACTTCGTATGGGTTCTTTGGTACGAACGCTTCTTTACGAGGTTTTTCAATGCGAGAAGAATCAATAACCGTGTAGCCTTCTGGCGCCGCTGGCAAGTTCACGGCAGTACCACGAATATTGGTCATGGTGCTGATGTCTTCGCCGTTTGCGATGCGATGTGCTACTTCGACAAGTGCGCGCTCTGCGTTACCAAAAAGTAGGATGTCTGCTTTTGCATCAAACAGTACAGAACGGCGAACTTTATCTGACCAGTAATCGTAGTGTGCCACACGGCGTAGGCTAGCTTCGATACCACCTAAAACAATAGGTACTTCTTTGTAAGCTTCACGACAACGCTGAGAGTAAACCAAAGTCGCTCGGTCTGGGCGTTTACCACCTTCGTTATTCGGTGTGTACGCGTCATCGTGACGAAGCTTTTTATCCGCGGTGTAACGGTTGATCATGGAGTCCATGTTACCCGCAGTGATCCCGAAGAACAGATTTGGCTTACCAAGTTGCATGAACGCATCTTTATTTTGCCATTCTGGTTGAGCAATGATACCGACACGGAAACCCTGCGCTTCTAGCAGACGGCCAATGATAGCCATACCAAAGCTCGGGTGATCCACATAAGCGTCACCGGTTACAATGATAATGTCACAGCTATCCCATCCTAGGGCATCCATTTCTTTGCGACTGGTCGGCAAGAAAGGTGCCGTACCAAAACACTCTGCCCAGTATTTTTTGTACTCATGAATAGGAGTGATGTTATTGGTCATATTTTGCTCTCTGTTCCAGGGAGCGCGAATTATAGCGATTTGATTATCAGGTATCTATAACAAACTCATCTATTCCAGCTTAGTTCATCGAGTTTTATTTGGTTTGTAAAAATATCAATGCTCTATCGGCGATTTTCTGTCTAATTTCACCTTGAAAGCCTCATGGTTATAGATCGGTTCATGAAAAATGTCGCAATCTTAATACAAAACATAAGCAATGGTGTGCTTATGTGGGGTAAAGCCTATAATCAAATTAGTGCATATTAAATGCAAAAGGCTGAGCTGCTCTGGAAATAGTTCTAAGTCGATAGGCTTATCGTTGACACAATCTATCTATAAAGAGGATCGGCAGGTCCCAACTGGAATGTCGCGAATTGACTGTGAATTTTGAGCCTTGGGCTAATTACAAAAAAAGGGGCTAGGGTATGAGTGAATCTACGACAACAGTGCATCCAAAAATGCAAACGACTTCCAGTCTAACTCCTGTTATAGAGTGGTCTTACGATATTGATACTCGCGAGTTCGAATGTGATCAGCAAGGAATGGCAAAGGCATTTGGGATAAGTACGCCAGTAACCAGCCTAAATAACTTGTTTGATCATATGCTGATGGGGCAACAAGAAACGCTAAAACAACGAATTCTAGAAGTGGAACTCTTTGGCGGACGGGGGCGGTTTTCTTGTTGCATGATGCTAAAAAACGTTAACTTAGTGCACGTTACTATTAGTTTTGAAAGGCTCAATAAGCGCATTATCCAAGGCACTATCATTCCACAATTAACAATCACTGGTTGCGAGGAGTTAGCGAAAATCCTCGAAACGATTTTTGATTTGCCAAATGTAGGCGTTTTAGTTGCCGATGAAGATACGCGCATCTTAGGTTGTAACCGTGCCTTTGAGTTACAAATGGGCTATCAAAACCGAGATCTGGTTGGGCTTAAAACTCATATATTCAGTACCTCTCACCATAGCCAAGCGTTTTATGATCAGCTGTGGCAGCAAATTAATGATGAAGGATGTTGGTGTGGTAACTTGCTGAGCAAAACAGCAAACGGTAGCAACCAAGCTCATCATCTTTGTATTTACCGACTTACGTTTCACTCTGGACGAATTCTTTATCTCGGATTTTCTACGGATATTTCTGCTTCGTTGTTGTGGATGAAAAATCGTTGTGAACAACAGCATGATTGGGCTGCCTTTTTACCGACGAGGAAAGAATTTGAACTCCAATTAGCTACCTTAGCGAATGAAAGCAGAAATAAAGAACTCAACATTGTTATGACACTAAGACCCAAGTTTTCGGAGAGATACTTGCTTGAACAGCAATTAGGTTTTGCAGATTTTATTATGCGAAGTCGCTACACCAGTATTGCGGGGCAGTTATCTCGGGATGTGTTTGTCGTATGCTTGCAGACCCCTCATTGTCAATGGTTGAGCCCGGTTCGTTTGATCCAAATTGCCATGAAAGGGTTCTTTAATGAGCTTAGAAATGAAATGGGCACAAAAATGCATGCCACTATCGTTAAAGGCCAAACTGGTGTGTCAATCCTTGGCTATGATACGAACCGACCAAGACAAGCGCTAGCACATGCAGCGCAAGCGATGTTGTCCTCTATTTCCGGTGAAGGCAGCTATTTCAACTTTTACGACAGTGAACTTCACTCTGAATTAGTGAAGCGCCAACATCTCGAGGCGTTTTTGGAGGCACAAATAGAGAGTGGGCTAGTGGACGTTTACTTTCAACCGATTATCGATGTTCAAACCGGAAGAGTGGTTAAGTTCGAGGCTCTCGCACGCTTCTATGATGAAAATGATGCGTATTGTACGCAAAAGATGATCGCTATTATTGAAGATCTAGAACTCATAGCGGCACTTGATGATGTGGTCTGCCAAGCTGCGTTGAAGCACTTTCCGCGCTTACAAGAAATTTATGGCGAGGAAGTGGGCGTGACCATCAATCGCTCCCTCAATACGAAATTGGATTCTCTTCAGATCCTTCAGCGGTCGCATGATTTGATTAAAGCCAGTGGTGTAGACCCTAAGCGAGTAACTATCGAGCTAACAGAAACCGCGTATTTTGAACAAGATGAGGAGCATACTCGAGCTCTAGAGGAAGTGCGGAAAGAGGGCATTGAGATCGCGATTGATGACTTCGGTACTGGGTATTCTTCTTTTTCTTATCTAGAAAAAGGGCAGTTTGATTTACTGAAAATAGACCGAAAATTCGTCAAGAACATTCATAAAGGGAGCACTAGCTATAACATTGTGAAAATGGTCACCGAGCTTGCACAGCAAATGAATGTAAAAGTGGTTGCTGAAGGCGTGGAATCTAAGCAAGAACTTCAAGTATTGGCAGAAATCGGTGTCGATTACATGCAGGGCTTTCTATTTTCTGCTGCCGTGCCTGTCGATTTGATGGATAAAGCGGACAGTTATGAGCATCTGTTCTCTGACATCGCGATTGAGTCTAAGCAAAGTGATGTGTTGCAATCTTTGAGCCATGAACAAGTCAGGTCTATGGACCCTGGAGAACCGCTCTCCTTGGCAGTGGAGTACATGAATTTGAATCCAAGCTCGCCTTTAGTTGTTCTCAATGAAAATCGTTGTGTTGGGTTAATTACGAAAGAGACGGTGAATTTACACCTAACGCCTTCGATGGGAACAGAGCGAGAAACTGAACGAGAAAGCCGAATTTGGAAACGTCCTGTTAATCAGATAATGAGCACCGAATTTGTGTTGGTTGATGAGGATTTACCTGTCTCTGTTATTCGAGAGTTGGTTAAAATCGGGATTCGTTTCCCTTGGGTACTGTGTAATACCAAAGAAGAGTACCGTGGAGTTTTAACGCAGGAAGACGCGTTGAAGTATCTTGCTTCTCTGTGAATAAAATTGTCTTACCGTTTTAGCTCATTTGGGGGCCGACTTTCGGTGGTTTGGCGATAGTTGATTTGATATTATCGCCCCCCAAAATGACTTTTGAGCGTGCATTCAACATGATTCAACAATTGCTGGTTACTTTCCCTCCGATGCTATTTGGCGCACAAGCGCTACTGACTTTGCTTCTAATCAAGGGCGATATTTGTCCTGGTCAGCGAGGACGTCTTCATAAAATGTTGCCTGCAGTAGCTGTATTGTGGCTCGCTGTTGCGTCACTTCGCATTGAAGCATTTATGATCGTGTTTGCTATTTTCTACTTCTATTCTCAGGTTCAAACCAAGAAAACGCGTGAAAAAGGGCCACTATGGGCGATGCATTTAGCGAATGGTTTGGCCTTTGCGTATGTAAGTATTCAGGTATTTGAGCAATCAAGCTGGCCAGCATCGATAGCGATGGCTCTAATGATATTTTTCCTTGGGGCGTCATTTTCTCAATTGCTACTTACGATAGCTCGCAGCAGATTACAGGCATTTCACCGCATTTTACCAGTTACTGGCATTGTGTCTGGAATGCTATTAGTCATCGCAACGTTGTTTGCTTCTTACCAGTTAAATGAAGCTGCACTGAACGCTGCAACACAGCCAATCTTGCTGTCTTTAGCTATGCTAATTTCTTCAATTATTGTGTGGTGTTGGCATATTTTTACGCATAAGAAACCAGAAAAGGTGCAACTGAGCGTTGCCTTGTTTCTATCACTCGCGTCGATGACGAGCCTGCAAGATTTATTCTCTCTCGCGGCTTAACCTCTATTCTAAAGACAAAGCTAGACGGCTTATATCCAAGTGCTTTCTTGGTGCTTGGGTATAAGGTGATCACGTTTTAGATCGCACTCACTTTAAATTCGCGTGATTACTACTACGCTTGTTTATATACCTTGTCGAAGAGGAGAGTCGCGATGGATTTAAGCAATGTAGGTAATCTGGACAGCACTATTTTGCTAGGTATCGTCAACGAAAAGCTACGTTTAGAGTGCGACAGTTTTGACGAGTTAGTATCAGTGTATGAGATGGATGTAGAGTCTGTAGTCGGCAAGCTTGATATGCTCGGTTATCAGTACGATCCATTGACTAACCAATTTAAAGCATATCAACGCTAAGCCTTTCATAACCCAAATATTTTAAGCCACCTTGATTCCGTCAAGGTGGCTTTTACATTGTAGCCTCGCGGTTGCGAAAAAAGCTTGTAAGTAACGCTTCTCTCTCTCTGAGTGACGCGTTGCTGCAAACAAGCGACGCCATAAGCCTTGGCCGAAAGGTTTACTGGTAATAAGACCTTGGCGAGAAAATTCAGAAATCGCCCAATTGGGTAGTGCCGCCACCCCTAATCCAGCAGAGACCATCTGAACTAACATGAGAGTATTGTCGGCTTGCTTCCATTTCGCAGGTTCTATTCCTGCTGGCTGAAGAAAGTGTTTTACGACGTCTAGCCTCTGTTTTTGAACAGGATAAGAGAGCATGGTTTGATCTGCGAGATCTTGCGGATCAATAATTTCTTTTTCCGCCAATGGGTGGTTGGTTGCGGTAATTAAACGCATTTCAAAGTCGAATAGAGGCTCGTAGTGGACTTCAGATCGAGGTTGGATATCGGAAGTAATAACGAGACGAGTTCGCCTGCCAATAGAGCTGGGAGTGGTTCAAAGCCAAAACCAGAGGAAAAGTCCAATGTTACGCTAGGCCAAGCAAGTTGGTACTCCCTAAGTGCAGGCATTAGCCATTGGAAGCAAGAGTGACATTCAATGGCCATATGTAATCGGCCATTGACGTCCTCTTTCAAGCTCGCTAAATCATTTTCTGCTCTTGCGAGTTTCGGAAGGATATCTTCTGCAAGACGCAATAGGATTTCTCCCTCTGAAGTGAACTTCACCGGACGAGTCTTTCTCAGGAAAAGTTGCCCTCCAATTCGCGCCTCCAAATCTTTGATCTGATGAGACAGTGCCGACTGAGTGAGATGCAAAGCGGTCGCTGTCGCCGTTAGAGAGCCAGTGTCTCGAAGCGAAGTGAGTGTCCGCAAATGTTTTAGCTCTATCATGAATTCCTTTCATCCTTTGTTGCTCGCTATGAACAGAATAGCAATCGTGTAAATAACTTAACGACAAAAAATGGATATGTAAACGTCTAGACGTCTATTTGTTGTTTTTATTTGCGAATCATGTCGCTTCATGATGAATTTTTTTAATAAACAAGTTGAATAAATGGACGTTGTTCTAATATCAGATGAGAGCGATAGTTTAGCCATCCAGACATCTCATTCTTTACCGAAAGATGCTCTGATCCAAACAAATTGAACAAAATTGAGAAAGGAATAGGGACATGGCGACAACGACTCACATACTAGGTTATCCACGCATTGGTGAAAAAAGAGAATTAAAATTCGCTCAGGAGAAATACTGGCGAGGAGAAATTGATCAAGCTGAGCTTAAAAAGGTTGGGGCAGATCTACGCGCCAAAAACTGGCAAACACAAACGGATGCTGGTCTGAGTTTTGCCACCGCTGGCGACTTCGCTTGGTACGATCATGTACTGACGACCACGTTGCTATTGGGTCATGTGCCAAAGCGTCACGCTGATGGTTTCCCTAACCTGGATACGTTGTTCAAAGTGGGTCGCGGTCAATCTCAGGCGGGTTGCAGCTGTGCGGGCGCTGCGGCATCGGATATGACCAAATGGTTCAACACAAACTACCATTACATTGTCCCTGAATTCAGCAAGGACGATACGTTTGAAGTGAGCTGGCCGCAACTGTTTGAAGAAGTCAACGAAGCGCTTCAAGCTGGCCACCAAGTGAAGCCTGTTTTGCTTGGTCCAGTCAGTTACCTTTACTTGGGCAAAGAGGTCGAAGAAGGGTTTGACCGCTTAACCCTGCTACCACGCTTACTTACTGCTTACCAAGCTATTTTGGCAAAGCTAGCAAGTCAAGGTGTTGAGTGGGTTCAGATTGATGAGCCAATTTTGTCACTGGAGCTAGAAAGCAAATGGGCTGATTCGTTTAAGCTAGCCTACCAAGTGATTCGAAGCGATGTAAAAGTGCTGCTAACGACGTACTTTGACTCCGTAAGCGATACGCAAGACAAAATTGTAGAGCTACCGGTGGATGGTTTGCATATCGATTTATCTGCCGCCCCTCAGCAGCTTGACGATGTGGTTGCCAAGTTACCGGAGGGGTGGGTGCTTTCTGCTGGCGTTGTGAATGGTCGTAACGTGTGGCGTTCGGATTTAAGTGCCCAACTCGAGCGTCTACAGCCAGTCAAAGAGAAACTGGGCGACAAACTTTGGGTTGCCAGTTCATGTTCTCTGCTACATAGCCCTGTTGATTTAGCACTGGAAACAGAACTGAGCGAAGAAGTAAAAAGTTGGTTTGCCTTTGCAAAACAAAAAGTGGCAGAAGTCGCCTTGCTTGGCCGAGCGCTCGATGGTGATCAAAATGCGATTCTCGCTTGTGATACCTATAGCCAGCCAATCAAAGCGCGCAAGACAGCAACACATGTGAATAAACCTCAAGTACAAGCGCGTTTAAACAACATTACCGCGTCACTTGCCGAGCGCAGCGTACCTTATGCAGAGCGTGCTGCGCATCAAGCTGAAGTATTGGGCTTGCCTTTGTTGCCAACAACGACAATCGGCTCTTTTCCTCAAACGGGTGAAATCCGGGTGCAGCGCAGCGCTTATCGTACAGGTCAATTATCTGAGTCTGAATATATCCAAGCACTTAAAGGACATATTGCTGACGCAGTAAAACGTCAAGAGGCGCTCGACCTAGATGTGCTTGTTCATGGTGAAGCAGAGCGTAACGACATGGTGGAATACTTCGCTGAGAACTTGGCGGGTTTTCAAACGACCAAATTTGGTTGGGTACAGAGTTATGGTTCTCGCTGTGTGAAACCTGCCATTGTAGTTGCTGACATTGAACGTGAAAAACCGATCACAGTTGAATGGTCGACGTACGCACAATCGCTAACCAGCAAACAGATGAAAGGCATGTTGACTGGACCAGTAACGATTTTATGTTGGACGTTCCCACGGGAAGACATCACACGTCAAGAAATTGCGCAGCAACTTGCTTTGGCACTACGTGATGAGGTGTCTGACCTGCAAGATGCAGGCATCAATATCATTCAAATTGACGAGCCAGCCATTCGAGAAGGTTTACCACTCAAAAAACGCGATCACAAAGCGTACTTAGAATGGGCCGTAAATGCGTTTAAGGTCTCTGCGGCAAGTGCAAAACCAGAAACTCAGATTCACACTCATATGTGTTACAGCGAGTTCAATGAAATCATTGATTCGGTTGCGGCACTCGATGCGGACGTCATTACCATTGAAACATCTCGCTCAAATATGGAGCTGCTGAAAGCATTTGAAGAGTTCAATTACCCGAACGAAATTGGCCCTGGTGTTTATGACATTCACTCACCAAACATTCCTACGGAAGAATGGATTGAAGGTTTAATCAAGAAAGCGGCAGAAAAAATTCCGGCTCAACGTTTGTGGGTAAACCCAGATTGTGGTCTGAAAACACGAAACTGGAAGGAGACAGAAGCCGCATTGGCAAATCTGGTTTCAGCGGCGAAGAAGCTCCGTGCTGAGCTGGCATAACACATCGTTACAGCAAATAAAAACGGAGACTGTGGTCTCCGTTTTTCTATTCTTAATTGTTAACTTTCGTTTTCAGATTATCCAATAATAGCGAATCATCGTCTCATGCCGAAAGCAACAAAAATTACTGTAGCTACTTCACCTGAGTACAAGTCTGTGCGGAAACCAACTCATCTGCCATCAACTGACCGCGAGAATTACGTACCTTAATACGATACATCAAGCCCATATCAATTTGCTTGCGAACTTCTGGGTTGCTGCAGTAGGTATAGATACTGGTATTCAGTACTTGATTTAACGGCTTTGCACCGAGTGCGCCATCGTTATAAATCATCATCATCTCTACAACATTTTTGTTGGATGAGACACGCATTATTTGCAGTGGACCGTACTCTAAAGGGAGGCCCGCTGACAAGACTCCTGCTCGGTTTGATGCCATAAGCTCAAGTTGGCGCTGATTATCATCGGTTGATGAACAGCCAGCCAGAGCACCAAATACCAAGAAAAGACACAGTAATTTTTTCATAAATTAAAACACTTTTTTGAACGGTTTTACGATTACATTATCGTAAACACCAGCCGCTACGTAAGGATCGGCTTCTGCCCACGCTTTAGCATCCTCTAGAGAGGCGAATTCAGCGATGACAGTTGAGCCCGTAAATCCAGCTTCACCAGGATTGTCAGAATCTATCGCAGGCATCGGACCAGCTGTAAGAAGGCGACCTTCGTCTTGTAGCTTTTGTAAGCGATCCAAGTGTTGTGGGCGAACGCTCATGCGTTTTTCCAACGAGTTCTCAACGTCCTGTGAAAAGATGACATACCACATAGCATAGTTCCTTAATTGGTAGGGTAAAGTGTTAATTTAACGCCTTTTTTGTGTCTCTCACAAGTGAACAACAGAAAATGTGAGATCCTTTCTAACTGTTAGCGTTGTAGGTTGACTAATTCTGAACCGGACGTGGTTTACCTTCACTGTCAATGGCTACGTAGTTGAAGGTCGCATCACAAACCATGAAGCGTTCGCCAACACCGTGAGCTTTGACGGGTTTGACCCATACTTCCAAATCGACACCCCTTGACTCTTTCCCCTATTCCCCATTCCTAGCCCCACAAGCCAACAGCCAACCCCGAAGCCCTCCTCCGCTTGGAAAAAAAATCACCGAACAAACCACACTTCCTCACCACATACAT
>NZ_WXWS01000500.1:0-14053 GCF_009904715.1 Vibrio sp. V42_P2S4T144
TCATTACTCTTTTGACAAGGAGAATGGGGGAAATATGGCAACAAAAGCAATTGTAGTAGAAGGTGGCGCGATGCGAGGCGTCTTCGCAAGCGGAGTGTTAGATGCGTTTTTAGAGCAGAGTTATAAACCGTTTGATTTTGCAATCGGTGTATCTGCTGGTGCATCAAATTTGATTGGGTATTTGACCGACTACCCGCATCGCAGTATTAACGTCATTACTAAGCTGGCCACAAGTAAACGCTTTTTTGACCCGACTCGCTTCGTTAAAGGTGGGGACCTCATCGATGTGAAGTGGTTGTTTGAAGAATCTAATCGCTTGTATCCCGTCGATGAAAATAAACTGTTTAATGGCGTTCCTTTTCTCGCAGCGACAACAAATGTAGATACAGGGCAGGCAGATTACTATCGCGTGACACGTGATAATTTTCACCATGCGATTGAAGCGACAACAGCATTACCGATTGCCTACAAGCATACCCCTTGTTTTTCTGGCGGTTGTTATACCGATGGTGGGGTCGCTGACTCTATCCCAGTGCGTGAGGCTTATCGTCGAGGGGCTCGCGACATAACCGTAGTACTCTCTCACCCACTGAATTATGCCAAAAAGCCAGTTAAGACCACATGGCTGATGAAGAAACTTTTTGCGGAGCACCCCAAAATGGCGGATGCGATGTTAAGACGTGCAGATAACTATAATCAATCATTGGAGTTTATTCGTAACCCTCCACCAGGAACACATGTTAGGGTAATTGCCCCACCAGATAATTTTCATGTTCAGCGCTTATCAATGCGACAATCCGTTTTACTAGAAGGGTATGAAATGGGACTGATTGAGGGGCGAGCGCATCTCACTAGTTTATCTGGTGTTCATGGTTTAGACCGGGAAAATTGTCATTTTTGCGTTTGATTATAAAAGAGCCTCATAGTGAGGCTCTTTTGCGTAACGTTCAAAGGGTGATTTAGTTGACTTTATCCCAAGCCATCTCCCAGTGTGAACCTATTCCAGGCTCGTAATGGTTTGCGCTTTCTTTCCACTGCATACAGTAACCAGAGTATGGGAAAGGTTTACATTGATAAATGCCCCCGTCGCTGGCAAGCACTTTTGTGCCCGCCGTGTAGCTAGATAGTCCTTCAGGGAAGACAAAATCGTACTCACCAGATGGTGGCGGAGTAACTGACTCTTCTTTTAAGTGAAAGTCGAGTGTTTGCTGATCCACCAAGTTGCCATCTTTATCCTTAATACGTGTTACGAGCATATGGTGACCCGGCTCCGATTTACTTAAAGCGAGCGATATCGCCTCTACCGAGCCGTCTTTCATTTCGTTTGCCCAACTTGCAAGTGGTTCGCGATGGTGGTTGTAAACGGTGAGTTCTGCATTTAAATCGCCTTCAGCAGTTAGTGTCAGATCCAACGTTGTCGGTGTTGACTCAATGATATATTCGTCTGCTAAGCCATCTACTGTGAGTGAGTATTCTGGAACAGGAGTTTCAATGTTATAGCCGATCTCTACTCGCTTAAGGCCGCTATTTGCTTGCAGATACACCGGATTAGTACCATAAACAGGAGTGAATTTATCCTCTGCATACTGCCCGGCTTGCAGTTTTGCTTGTTCTTGGTTTAGCTTAGTCGCGAGTGCGTAAGACCAGTTTTTCGCTTGGCCCATTGCTGCATCGGTAATTTCTAGTTCAGTTCTATACGCTATGTTTTCACCTGCTTGATCAAATACGCGCGTATAAACCGAATCCCCAATATTTAAATCCATTGTAGGAATAATTTGACCGCCTTGCTTCCAATCTGGAATAACGGGACTGTCACCATCAAATTTCACATCGATCACGTTATAAAATGAGGCTGCAGTGTCGCCAACATCCCATACTGCCAGGATGACATGGTATCCCTCGCGAGTAGGCACATTACATTGATGGCTTACCTGTTTCGGGGGTTGAACCATATTGCCGTCGACGACACAGAAAGGAGTTAGATCAAAAGAGTCTCGTGATAGTGAAGCGTTTGGGTTCCAATCAGGCTTGGTGATGTAATATTTCCAGTCGCGCGTCACGTGGTTAGCGGTAAATGTCCATTCAAAAGTTTGTGTGCCTGCTTGAATAGGACGTTTTACCCAACGGTCGGCAGTTTGCTCATCAAGGGCAGCTGCTAAAGCGGTTTCGGCACTCGCTATTTTACCATCGCGAGGCCCTGTTTCGGGAAAGCCATCAGGGCCTTCAACGCTTTGCGGTTCATATTGAATCGCACCGCAGTTATTATTTTTTTCGTTAGTATCTGGCGTTGGATACTTACATAGTGCCGAGCGACTTGCTGCGACACCACCATTGGTTTCTGATACATAACCGTGAGCCGCAGCACCTGAGCTAATGCTTGCAAGTGCTAACGCGAGTACGGATTTGGTTGGAAATGATTTCATCACATGTCCTCTGTTATGGCTGACAAACTAATGTCACACCCCGGCGCATGCTGAGCATAAAGCAACGCTACAGAAATTGGACTTCTGTAACACTGAGTCATGGTAACCCCGCTATCATGAGCATTCTTTTAGATTTTTAAATGCTGACAGACCGGAAGCTTTGCGTCCCACCCTTTCGAATGGTTTGCCGAAATGTGATTGAGCAGCCAAAATTTAGCTTAAGAATTTACATGTGGAAAAGTAAACGTCACTGACATGGAATCCTGTTCTCAAATTGAAAGATAACGATATCTTAACCTCGTCAATATTATGCAGTATCGTATTGCAAGATATTGATTTTAATTTTGTTTTTATCTTATTAATAATCATGGAGAATGAGTGGAGGTTTGTTGGGGATAAATGGAGAGGAATCGTGCTAAGGGTGGAAGAAGTTCTGTCTAAAGGGCGGATTGTACCGCCCTCTGAATGGTGTTATTTCGGCATGATGACAGTATCAATCACGTGAATGACACCGTTTTTAGCTTTCACATCGGTTGCAATGACATTTGCATCGTTAACCATGACTTTATCACCCATGGTTTTAATCATCACATCTTGCCCCTGAACCGTAGTCGCTTTGTCTAGCTTAACAACATCGGCAGCCATCACTTTCCCTGGGACGACGTGATAAGTCAAAACAGATACTAACTTGTCTTTGTTTTCCGGCATTAAGAGCATGTCGACTGTGCCGTCTGGCAGTTTTGCAAAAGCGTCATCCGTTGGTGCAAAAACAGTAAATGGGCCTTCCCCTTTGAGAGTGTCAACCAAGCCCGCTGCTTTCACCGCAGCAACAAGCGTATTGAAAGAGCCGTTGTCAGCGGCAACGTCGACAATATCGGCTTTCATCATGCCATGCTCATGAGCCTTGACGGGAAGCATAAAAGATAATGTCGCCATCAGTGTAGCCGCGATAACTAAGATACGTTTGAACATAGTGTGTTCCTTACTAGTTGAGGGTACAGCGGGTTCCCTTGAGTGTGTTTGCATTTGTACGCATCGTGATTGAAAGATGATCATCGCGTCCTACTTTCTTTTGAGGGCCTAACATGTCGCGCAAGAATTCGTCTGCCTTCTTGTTTCACATCGGCTCGTTTCCGCCACGCCCATAAGCGCTCTCTTGCTGCCTTAGCTGCTTTGTCTGGTGTGATAATAGGTGCAAGGTAACGGCTATCTGGCTGCAACTGATACATGACAGCTTCCATCTGGGTCATTGTCCAAGGCTCGAATAAAAGAGGGGGAGGAACCATTTGCAATTCAGGTACCCACTTGTAGATGAACGTGCCGTCAGGATCATGTTCTTGGGCTTGCTTGATCGGATTATAAATACGGATTGTGTTAGTCCCGGTTACTCCTGCTTGCATTTGGAATTGTGGGTAATGAATTCCGGGCTCAAAGTCGAGAAACAGTTGCGCTAAATGCGTTACACCTACTCGCCAATTCATGTTCATGTGGTGAGTAAGAAAGCTAACCAGCATGGCACGCATGCGAAAGTTAATGTAACCAGTGTGGTGCAAACAGCGCATGCAGGCATCAATCAAAGGTACGCCAGTATGCCCGGATTTCCATGCTGCTAACTTTTCTTCATCGAAAGTACTACTTTGTTTAATCAATGGTTCGTAAGCCCGATTAACGCAGTAAAACTCCATGTCGTATTCCGATTCGAATTTTTGGATGAAGTGACAGTGCCAATGAAGCCGTGAAGACAATGCAACTAAGCTGCGACGAAACCCAGCGACTTGCCAGTGTTTCAAAAGGTATTGATAAACTTCACGCAAGGATATGTTACCCCAAGCGAGATATGGAGAAAGTCGAGTACAGGCTGTGCGTGAGGCTGTGGGACTAGAAATGCTTCGATAGTAATCACGACCTCGACGATGGAAAAAGTCCTCTAGTGTTTTCCAAGCGAGCCGGCTTCCTCCCGTTTGCATTCCTTTGCATTTTGATAGCCAGGATGATGGTGGCGAAAACGAACAGCCGAGAGCTTCTGCATCCAATGAATGCAATAAGTCGGTTTGGAGCTCAATAGGGCTTATTGAGGCTCTCATGACAGAGTCCCAATGTTTGTCCCAACCTTGCCGGTTTATTGCACCTCTGATTACAGCACCGTGTTCGAATTCAAACCAGTCGATGTTCTGCTCATACAGCCAAGCGGCAACTTGTCGGTCTCGTTCAAAGGTGCAGTTGAGTCCTATTTCTTGGTGAGAAAAAACAGCGTTGATTTGATATTGCGCTTGAATTGATTGGAAACATGCTAAGGCATCGTCAAACAGCACCGTGATTCGATGCCCATACGCTTTGAGCGTCTCATCCATGTCTTGCAGTGATTGCCAAACAAATCGCCAGTGGCGCTCAGAATAGTGTGGGTTGTTCAATAGCAATGGTTCAACAATATACAAAAGCACAGTTGGGTGCTTTGTTGATAATGCTTGAGTTAGTGGTTGATGGTCAGTCAGCCTTAAATCTCGCTTTAACCACACGACATTGATTGTTTGCATCGGAATCCTCTTTGTTTCCGATGTTGTACGCAAGTAAACCGAAGAAATCTCATCCAATGATCGGTTTTATTCCACAAAACGTAGAGGTAACTTTTAGGGAGGTGACACATGGCAATAGCATTGAGTAAGTTACAAAAATACTTCTATGTAGACAAATTGGTCATTCATTCGCTTGATCTCGCATTGTACCAGGCATCTGTCGTGATTGATGGAGAAGCGCAATTTATCACTGATGACAACGGTATCTTTTTGAGGGCTCATTCCCTGATCGAGATGCAAAAGAAGTGCAGGAATATCAAAGCAAATAAGCAGGTTCTAGTGCATCAAAGTGCTTATGATGAAATGGTGGGGCTACCCGAAGGCAAAAGAGACAATCAACTAGAGGTATTGGTGAGGGATACAAAATTGTATTGAAAGAGTATTGTTGCGTAGTAAAAGCGAGCCACCTTACGGCAGCTCGCTAAATATAAGGAGAGTTGGGCTTAGTCTTGTTTACGCTGCGCTTCTTTTTGCGCGTACTTAGCGGCACGTCGGGCTTCTCTTTGCTTGGCACTTTCACCACCAACATGCTGCTCGCCTCGCTGCTCTGCAAGAACAATTTGTTTTTCACGCTCGCGGAATCGAGCAATTTGTTCTTCTGAGTGTGTGCCGTGACATTTTGGACAGCTCACGCCTTGCTCGAACAATTCTGACTGTTTGTCTTCTTCAGTGATCGGTAGACGACAAGCGTTACATAAATCGTAATCTGCTTTTTCTAGCTGGTGGTTCACTGCAACACGACCGTCAAATACGTAACAATCGCCTTCCCACATGCTCTCTTCTTGAGGAACTTCTTCAAGATATTTAAGAATGCCGCCTTCTAGGTGGTAGACCTCATCAAAGCCCTGTTCTTTCATGTAAGCCGTTGATTTTTCGCAGCGGATACCACCGGTACAGAACATCGCAACTTTCTTGTGTTTTGCCGGGTCCATGTTTTCTTTTACATAGTCTGGGAATTCACGAAAGGTTTCAGTATTTGGGTTTACAGCGCCTTTGAATGTCCCGATCTCGATTTCGTAATCATTACGTGTATCGACAACAAACACTTCAGGATCAGCAATAAGATCGTTCCACTCTTGAGGTTTCACGTAAGTACCCACTACGTGGCGAGGGTCTATACCTTCAACACCTAATGTTACGATCTCTTTTTTCAGTTTCACTTTGGTGCGATTGAATGGCTGGGTCTCAGAATACGACTCTTTGTATACGGTGCCAGTCAAACGAGGTTCGTTGTTTAGCCACTCCAGTAGCGTATCAATACCTGCACGATCAGATGCAACAGTACCGTTGATACCTTCACTTGCCAGTAGTAATGTTCCGCGAATATGGTGTTTTTCCATCAACGCAAATAATGGCTCGCGTAGCTCTTGATAGTTATTCAGCTCAACAAACTTGTACAGCGCACAAACTACATACTGACTCATGAGGTTTCCTTTAAAAATACAGGTGGTCAACGACCTTAAAATTTTAGCGGCACGAAGTATACCTGACTAAACCAGTCGGAAATACGGACAAATTATACGGATATTATGAGTAGGCGGGGCCTGGCGGTCTTTGATAGGGGGAGCATGTCCGCAGGTGAAGCCGCTATGTGTTCAAATTATAAGCATTAATTGTAGTGGGTTAGGTAGGTTGGAGCCGATACTTTTGGTTTAAATTTATGCTGTTTTGGGCCCTTCAAAAAAGTTAGGCGCAAGAAGCACCAAGTAATCACCGGAGTAATTGACAAGGAAAGGACATGTCGCAGTTTTATACATGAGGTGGTGAGGGATAAAGGTTTAGGGACAAAGAGTGAATGACTGATCGCCATTGTTCATAAACCGCTATAAACGCCTTTTCATCAAATACTAAAAAGGCGTATTTCTAACGTCTGTCCTGCTTATTTCAACGCAGCTGCGGTCTGTTTACCCATGGCAATGAGCCTGTCGAGAATGCGTTCACCGTCGGCACGTAAACCGTTGTGCTCGTACTCATTGGTGATCCACGCTTTTGAATTTGGTATTAACGCGAGCGTCTCTCGACTGATATCCATTTCAACAAACATATCATCGGCGTAAACGGCGCAACTGACAGGCACTTTGTTTTGAGCCAATTGTGTTTGATCGTACAGCGCAGCCCAATCTTCTTTCGCTGCCAATATTTCTGCGGTGTCTTTTAGTGGCTTGAGGTTAACGTATTGGTCGAACATCCATGGGAAGACCATTTCCCCCGTAAAGTAAAATGGCTTGCCAGATTCATAATTAAACTCTGATCGGGTTTGGCGAACGCGGTGCGCACTCCAATTCGACGCGAAGCTTTGACAGTAAATCGATTCATGCAAAATGGCGTAGATCGGGTTGGTTTGGAAGTTTTGCTGCGCCAACATATCGTTTAAGAACTCATAACGAAGTTGTGGTTTGCCGTTCACTTCAATCAACGCGCTTTCTAGCCAATAGTAAGTTGGTAAGAAAGTATCACTCACACCAAAGTTGATGCCGATTTGTTGAAATTGTTCCACCGTGAAGCGTTGACCATTTGGTAGGTACTCTTCATTTTCTAGCAAGTGATTCGCAATGTTTTGGCAAAGTTGCTGTGCATTGGGAAATTGTTGGAAGAATGCTTGGTTTTTCTCCATGGTGCGTTTGAAGGTGGCTTCATACACATCGTCGGCATGACGCGAGACTGATGGCACGCCACCCGTGATGTAGCTTTGCAGCAAGCTGTCTGGGAACAAAGACAAATAGGTGAGGGAACAAAAACCACCAAAGCTTTGACCTAAGATCGCCCATTTTTCGACGCCAAATTGCTCACGAATGTATTCCGCGTCGCGCACGATGTTATCCGCTCGGAAGTGGCTCAAGTAGTCTGCTTGTTGCTCTGGCGTGAGGTGAGCAAGCGTCTGATGATTAATTACGCTGCTGTTGCCCGTACCGCGCTGGTCGAGAAGCAAAACTCGGTACTCTTGCAGCGCGCGCTTTACCCAGCCGCTATTGCCGTTTTGACGCGGAGAGGGAAAGCCCGGCCCGCCCTGAAAGTAAACCAACCAAGGTTTGGTCGATTCTTCATCGCCGACTAGGCAAACCGCACGGGCGAAGACTTCAATGGTGCCTTTACTCGCGTCTTGGTAATCCAGAGGAACGGTAAAGCTGTGGGGAGTGTAATGCAATCCTGCGTCGATAAATGATTGAGCGTTCATTGTTATCTTTATTTCCTTATTGAGGGGTAGCGCTACTTTACTGCGAATGGCATGAAGAACCAATGCTATTTCCCAATCGCCTCTTCAGTTCTATACCTTGGTCAAATCAATGTAAGTTCAAGAAAATGAAACGATTAGCGACTGGTGCAACTGGTTGAGTGAGCTATGCTCAATAGAGTTGCGACAAAGTAAGAGCATGGAGGAAGTCGGATGAAAGTGTCACTGGCTCGATGGACAATTGTGACTTGTTTAATAAGCGTACCTACTTTTGCCGTTGTTACGCCCAACCCACCTCAGTTACAGGCAAAAGGCTACGTATTAATGGACTTTCAATCCGGTGCCATTATTGCCGAGTATAACGGGCGAGCAGGCCTTGCTCCGGCGAGTTTAACCAAGTTGATGACCGCTTATGTAGTTGGACAAGAAATCAAAGCGGGGCGTTTGAAATGGGATGATGTTGTCACCGTGAGCGAAAACGCGTGGTCGGCCAAGTTTCCCGGTTCTTCTAAAATGTTCATCAAACCGAAAGATGAAATTAGTGTTGCGAACTTAATGCGCGGCGTGATCATCCAATCAGGAAATGACGCGTGCGTTGCACTGGCTGAGCATGTTGCAGGCAGTGAACGCGGCTTTGTCGCCTTGATGAATGGTTGGGCGGAGAAATTAGGACTGCAAGACACCTATTTTGTGAACTCCCATGGTCTTGATAGTGATGGCATCCAAACCTCACCAACCGATATGGCAAGACTCATGCAGTCGATCATCAGCGATGTTCCTGATGTGTACGCGCTATACAGTGAGAAAGTCTTCAAGTGGAACGACATTACGCAGTACAACCGCAATAAGTTGTTGTGGGACAATTCCATTGATGTCGACGGGGGAAAAACCGGCTACACCAGCAATGCCGGATACAGCTTGGTGAGCTCGGCCAAAGAAGGAAGAATGCGCCTTATCTCGGTGGTGATGGGTACGCCAAGTAAACAGGCTCGGATCAGCCAATCGAAGAATCTACTCAGCTATGGTTTTCGCTTTTATGACACCAAGCAAGTTGCTAAACAGGGGGAAGTTGAGTCTAAAGTTCGCGTTTGGAAGGGAAATGCTAATCAAGTTGAGGCGATCTTTGCTAAAGATGCCTATCTCACTCTGCCTCGTTCAATGACGGCTGGGCTTGATAAGAGTGTGGTGTTAAATGAACCGTTGATTGCGCCGATCGCGCAAGGAGATGAGATTGGTAAGGTCGTTTGGAAAAGCGATGACAGTACCGTGGCGAGTTATCCCTTGGTCAGCAGCCAAGCGGTAGAAGAGGGCTCGTGGTTTGGTCAGCTTTGGGACAGTTTGGTGCTGTGGGTGAAATCATTCTTTAGCTAGAATAAAAACGAGCAGAAGTTTCTTTCTGCATTCTTTTGTTGATGACCGCCCAGTCATAACGCTGGGCGGTGTCTTATTTAACGGTTTATTCCGACAAGGTGATGATTGGTAAATCGTCCCAAATCTTACTTTCATCCGATGCGCCACCGGAGAAGTTCCAAGGGCCTTTGTTTTGTTCTAGCGGACGGTAAGTTGCCGAAAGGCCGTCTAAGTCCCAAGTCGTCACATAGAATCGAATGCCATCCAGTGAATCAGGTCGACCCAGCGCGTCACTCGCAAAGTCCATCGAAATAGTGTTATTGGCTTTGTCTACTGTCACTGTTGGTGCTGGCGTGACCGCTTCTCCCCATGTCGTCGCATTTGCTCCTTTGGTGTTGTAAATCGAGCTTTGCCAGCCAAAAACAACCGCATTACGACTCCAGGTTCCGCTTGGCATAGAAGCGTTGATCTTCGGTAGCTCAGACAAGTTAGTTGCGGCTTCTTCAGGTAAATCCATAAAGATGGTGAAACCCACGTGGTCGAAGCCGTTTGGTGGCAACCAAGTGTCGGTGATTTTGTCCATAGTGAAGGTCAAACGTACGTTACTGCCAACGGTAAACACTTCTGCTTTGTTGATCGCGAGTTGGCTGTTGTCTTTGTCGAACGTTGGATCGGTTGGTAATGAGTAGTTGCCGTTTGGGCCGCCCACGCCGTCTTGTGCATCGCCCGCATCATCAATGGTGTCGTCCGGCGTGTTTGACCAGCTTAGGTTGGAGATAAAATTCACGTCCTCGATGCCTGCTTTTTTCTCGGTGGAATAAATCGCGAAGCGGTGTTGCTGTTCGCCAATCGCAAAGTGACGGGTCGACAGCGTGACTCTAAACTGACCATCAGCGCCTACAGTAATGGTTTGCGCTGTTTCCAAGTTACCATCGATGACGAGGTTCAACTTCTCGTTGGCGTTCGCACTACCCGCGATAACAATATCACCAGTGATGGTTTGTCCTTCCCAATCCTGCGCTAGTTGGATGTTGAGGTCTGGGGTATCTACAGATTGATTGCTGCTTGTTTTTGAGTAAATCACTGCTGACTTGGCTGGCAACTCAAGGGTTACGTGACCGTTTTCATCGGCGATTAACTGCTCTGGAGCGTCCGCCCAATTCGACATGATTTGTTGTTGGAAGACGGTGCCGCCCGCTTGCTCTACATCGAGTTGGTTCATCAACATTGGGGAGTTAGATGTGTTCATTACCACTAAGACTTCGTCGTTATCCAAAGTGCGGGTAAAGGCGAACACACCTGCACCAGCTTTATCGCTGCCAATGACTTTCATTTCGCCGCGTGTCATGACTTTGTTTTCGGTACGTAACTTAGCAAGCTCTTGGATGAACAAGTACATCTCGCTGTTTTGGTCGAATGAGTCTACGTAGTTGCCATCTTCACGGTACCCTCCGGCGAACATCGCATCACGCGCCGCTGACATCGCTTGCTCTGTACCTTGGTAAATCACAGGGATGCCCGGTACCGCCATCATTGTGATCAGAGCTTGCTTCATATCGTTGACACTGCCTTGCGATAGAAAACGTGGCATATCGTGGTTATCAATGAAGTTCGGTATGATGTATGGATTCGGGAACATCGCCATCATTTTTTCAAGACGGAAGCGTAGGTAATCGGTCGGTTGTCCTGCTGCAAACACGCGAGTCATGGTTGCTTGCAATGGGAAGTTCAACACCGAGGTTAACTGCTCCGGCGAGCCGCTTTCGCCGATGTAAGTCAGCATCTTCTCTTCGCCTTCGGTGTGGTAAGGCGTAGATGTTTCGAAGACTTCACCAAAAGTGAGGAAGTTGTCACGACCGGTATCAACCGCTTGCGTCATCACACCATCGTCGGCGTGTAGGAAGTCATTCCAGAAATCATGTTCAACAAACTTCACCGTATCGATACGGAATCCGTCGACGCCGACTTCGCGAATCCATTTTCGGTAGCTCTCTTTTAGATAAGCGCGTACTTCAGGATCGGACGTATTAAGGTCATCCAAATCAGAGAGCTGCCAGGTTTTTTCTTGTACTGGATCGTTGTGGTCGGTGATGGTCGGCGTCCAGTGGTAGCTGCCTGTGCCGTCTGTTTTACACTCGTTCATGTTGAGTGGGTACGGCAGTTCTTGCCCGGCGGGTAGCGCATTTTTAATCAAACGGAAGCCTTGGCAAGGTAGGCTTGGATCATAACTGTAAGGATCATCGTAGGTGAAGAAGTTGCCTACATGGTTGGTCACGATGTCCTGAATTAAGAACATGTTACGCGCATGCACTTCGCGTGCTAACGCTTGGTAGCTTTCCATGTCACCAAAGTGTTCATCCACTTTTTGAAAATCGCGCGCCCAGTACCCGTGGTAGCCGCCGTAGTTTTGCTCTGCATCCCACCATTGGTTTGCCACTGGCGGTGTAATCCAGATAGAGGTAGCGCCTAGGTCTTCGATGTAGCCCAGTTTGTCACTGACACCAACCAGGTCTCCACCACTGAATTTCTTGTCTGAGGTAGGATCGTATTCATTCTGACCTTGATCGTTAAGCGTGTTGTCGCCGTCGTTAAAACGGTCGATCATCAAGAAGTAAATGATCTGGTCTTGCCAATCAGGAGATGCCACGTGGCTTCCTGTATCGGTTGGCGTAGTTTCATCGCTACCACAGCCAGAAAGAGCTAGGGCGATCGCTATAGGGAGTATTTTTATTTTATTCATAGGGTTAGGTAAGATTTCAAACACGGTTTTTGTCTCCGTTGTGCAGCAATGCGGAAACGATAAATCAAAGGTTTGAAATTGAGAGTGTCATTTCACGCCAAAAAAGACGTGAAATGATGTCACGAAGTGCTGAATTTGAACTGTGCTACATATTTAACTGAGTGGTTGCATAATTGGGTATTGAATCGGGTAATGGTCTTTGGCTAACTCATTACCAGAATGATCATAGAGTCGAAATCGACACTGTTTAGCCGTTTGGGTGAGGGGAAGTTGTAGCGCCCAGCATGTGTAATCTTCTGCATTCTGAGTTTGGCTCATTGTGTGCGGAGCTGGCGCATCACCCACGTAGCAATCGATCTTCGCCACGTCTTTTAATCTACATGCGAGTTCCACAAACAAGGTGTACTGTGTACCGAGTTGGATAAGTTGTTTTGTCGGGACAATGTATTCCGTTGCGCCAATTAAAAGCCCCTTGGAGACCACGTAATCACGCTGGTGGTTGTTATCAATGTAGCGCTCACCATCGACTTCATAACACAGTCTAAAGGTCAGTGGATGTGCGACAGGAAGCTCTGTTGTCGCCCATAGTTCGGTGCCATGACTTAAAAAACGCTCGAAGAAGGCGGGGTAGCGCCGCCATGCGCCATCACGGTCACGGCATTCTACCGAGACCACTTTTTCAAACGCAATATTGTCCACTTCCATCCAGATTTTGCCGACAGGTTGGTCGGTGTGGTTATCGTCGAAGGTATTGGCTTTGGCGTAGTACAAGCGGATCGGTTGCTGATTTAGCTGAGTTCGGTTATCCAAACATTGTTGGCGATACTGCATAGGTGAAAACGGATACCAACGACGAAAAGTGCGGTGAAAGTTCGATGGTTCTTCGTAACCGAGTTGATAGGCGATTTGCTGCGTTGTGAGTTGGGTGTCGGCAAGCAAAGTGAGTGCTTGCTTTCTTTTAGCGAAATCAACGCATTGAGAGTAGCTCATTTGCTTTTCTTGCAGTCGACGTTGCAAGGTGCGTTTGGAGACGCCCAGTTGCCTTGCCGCTTGCTCTAACTTGAGCGCGTAATTGCTGTTTTTGATGAACAAGGCGTTCAAAACACTCAGTAATTCTGGTTGCTCAATTGGCTGGTGAGAAAGCAGCAAATAAACATGTTTCACCAAGTCAAACACGTTTGAACTCGTTTTAGAATCTTGCGTTTCCTCTAGAAAAATATCGGCCGCGAGTGGATTGTTGGCGTGAACTTGTACCTGTATTGATTCGCTCAGCTCAAGCATTTCCAATTGCATTTTGAGCAAGCCAAACACCGACTCCGCCCAATTTGGCATATCGGCCGTTCTACATTTGACTTGCAGATGGATTTGGGCATCACCATGTTGAAATGTGACGTACAAACGGCGGTCGAATAATGAAACACTTTTACTCCACCAAAGCAGCCCTTCCTGGAGGTCAGGCGCTTCTTTCAACATCATGCATTGCAAGGCCACCAACTTCTCAATGTGCCAATATTCGCCGGCAATTCTCAGGTGATTGTGACCGAGCTTTTTGCACAGAAAGGATGTAATAACGTTATCTTGAGGCAGCATGAGTTGAGTTTGGTTGCGAGCAAACATGCATTATTGCCGAAAAGATGAAGAAGTTCAGTGAGAACGCTCAAAGCCTTTCTTATCGTTTTATTTTCAAATTTATTTTGAAAATGTTTTTAATCGAAATCGGTTTTTCCCTTTATCTCATGAGTTTATGCTGTTACTCAGCTTAAACTCATTAACTGGAGAGCTAATGAGTTTAAGC
>NZ_WXWS01000332.1:0-14038 GCF_009904715.1 Vibrio sp. V42_P2S4T144
ATATAATACTCAGCTCAACGAAAATTCGAAAATTAACACCAATAATCACCACGTAAGTGGTCTAGGAGATAGTGATGATCCAAGGTATCCAAATTACAAAAGCGGCAAACGACGACCTACTAAACTCTATCTGGCTATTAGATAGCGAAAAAAATGAAGCTCGTTGTGTTGCTGCAACTGCTGGCTACGAAGCAGACCAAGTTATCGCAATCAGCGACCTAGGTGAATACGAAAGCCGTGAAGTTGCAATCGAAACTGCTCCTCGTATCGAAGGCGGCCAACACCTAAACGTGAACGTGCTTAAACGCGAAACACTAGAAGATGCAGTTGCACACCCAGAGAAATACCCACAACTAACTATTCGTGTTTCTGGTTACGCAGTACGTTTTAACTCGCTAACTCCAGAGCAACAACGTGATGTAATCGCTCGTACTTTTACTGAGACTCTATAATCTCTCAGTAAACTAGCTCGCTAGAATTTAAAAAGCTTGGTCAGCAATGACCAAGCTTTTTTGTTTCAGAATCCTTCTAACCCCTTTCTATAATGGAAAGCAACTCGCCTCTAAGGTGCATTTCTTTGCGAAGGATCTTTCTGAAACGCTTGCGCTACAGAGGTTGGATCAAGCCTATCTCTTTGCAGTGACGCCCCTTCTGCCCACCAAATCAATTGATGCATAGTGCGATTCATATAGTTGTCCCACTGCGTCTGCTCCGACTCATCCGCAGCAACGCCCTGTTCATCAAAGACTTCTTGCGCTTTCGGAATGTGGATCATCGCAGAGACAGGTAGACATCCAAGTTCAGATAAGAAGGTACGCATCGACACTGCAGCACGAGCGCCACCCCATTGCCCTGCAGAGTAGGTCACGATAGCACTCGGCTTGTAAGAAAACAGCGAACTGCCGAAATGGTTAAGCATGTTCGCCAAGGCAGGACTCATCGAATGGTTATATTCCGGGCTAACCATCACATACCCATCCGCATGTTTGATTTTGTCTGCTAGCTCACTTAGGTGCTGCGGAACTTTAGAGCGGTGATAAGCAAACTCGGGCTTAAACACATCACCAAAGTCGTAATTCAAAGGGTCGATGATTTCGACCGTATGTTGCGAATGTTGACTCGCGATGAGTTTTTCACACGCTTTACTGACTCGCATTCCTAAACGGGCTGGTCGTGGTGGCGTGCTGTCTCTCACTGAGCCAAGAAAAATCAAAAAATGCATGCTTCTCTTTCCATCTCATTTAGTTAAGTTCGTTTCTCAATCATAAAGAGAGTCAAAACTTACCGACAATAAAAAAGGTGAATGATTACTCATTCACCTCTCGTTATTTCTGTTTTTGATACTTACTATACTTTGAAGCTTACTGCACGCGGCGCAGTACTTGTTTCAATGCGTCAAAGTCTGCGTCGAGCTCTTCCGATAGCAGCTCCATCGCAGCGTGCTTCGCTAGTGGCGCAGGAAGCTCGATATCGGATTCTAGAATATCATCCACGACTTCTTTGAACTTCGCAGGGTGAGCAGTACATAGGAACAGACCGGTTTCACCGTCTTGCAAGTGTTCTTCAAGAACGCGGTAAGCAATCGCACCGTGCGGTTCGCATAGATAGCCTAGAGCATGTAAGTCTTTCACTGACTGTGCGCTTTGCTCATCAGATACTGCACCTTTACCTAACGTCTCCAAGCCCCACTCTTTCACACGGCACAGCTCTTCAATACGAGGCCAGTTGTTTGGTTGGCTCACGTCCATCGCGTTCGATGTTGTTGCGACTGTTGGTTTTGGCTCCCACTTACCTGTTTCTAGGTAGCGAGGAACCGTGTCATTGGCATTAGTTGCAGCGATAAAGCGTTTGATAGGCAAGCCCAACGCTTTTGCCAATAGACCAGCAGTTAGGTTACCGAAGTTACCGCTTGGTACTGATACCACTAGGTTTTCACGCTCTTGCTTGCTCATTTGCGCAGCTGCTTCAAAGTAGTAACAGATTTGCGCCATCAAACGGCTGATGTTGATTGAGTTTGCAGAGTTCAGACCGATCTCTTCACGCAGTGCAGAATCATCAAAAGCTTGCTTAACCAGTGCCTGACACGCATCGAAGTCTCCATCGATCGCGACAGTATGGATGTTCTTACCAAGCGTACAGAATAGCTTCTCTTGCAGTGGGCTGATCTTACCTTTCGGGTAAAGAATCACAACGTTGATGTCTTCCATACCGTAGAAAGCATGCGCAACGGCTGCGCCAGTATCGCCGGAAGTTGCAGTCAGAATAGTGATCTTGCCGCCGTCCGAAACCGCAGCAAGAGATTGCGCCATAAAGCGACCACCAAAGTCTTTAAATGCAAGCGTTGGACCATGGAACAGTTCCAGAGCGTAAACACCGTCTTTGACCTGATTAATTGGCGCAGGGAATTGGAATGCAGCATCAACAAGAGCATTCACTTGCTCCTCTGTAAGTTCATCTCCAATTAACGCCGATAAAATCTTAGTGCTACGAGAGACAAAGTCTTCTGCAAGCAGCGCATCGATATCTTCAAATTTTGGTAATTCCGATGGGAAAAATAGACCTTGGTTACGGCCTAACCCTTGGCGAACGGCTTGGCCAAAGGAAACTTGTTCATCATTTTCTTTTATATTGTAAAGCTTCATAGCTCACTTCCTGTTACTTTCGAACCCTGCTTATCTAGACGACAAACGTGGACGAATCCTTCTTCGTTTTGTACGTAGTTTTGTTCTAACCAGCGAGCAACTCGCTCAGCGACATCTTTCTCTTTGCAAATACTGAACAGTGTCGGACCACTGCCAGAAATACCGGTTGCCAATGCACCCGCAGACGCTGCGTATTGACGTGCATTCGCAAAACCTGGAAGCAGTTTCTCACGATACGGTTCTGCGATCACGTCTTTGATCATTTTTGCAGCAAGTTCTGGCTGACCAGAATGACACGCATGAATAAAGCCCGCAAGGTGACGACCATGAGCAATGATATCTTGTCGGCGGTATTGAGATGGTAGGATCTCACGCGCTTCCGCCGTTGATACCTTGATACCCGGATACGCCATCACCCAGTACCAATCATCAAAGCAAGGCACTTCTTGACTGATGATACCCAACTCTTCAAGCATCAGTTGCACACCACCAAGGTAACATGGCGCAACGTTGTCGTAGTGAATACCACCAGAGATCTTGCCTTCCATCTCTCCCATCAGCGCTAGTAATTCTGTCTCGTTAAGTGGCTGTCCATGGAATCGGTTCAATGCATCTAATGCAGCAACGATAGAACATGCACTTGAGCCTAAACCAGAGCCAATTGGCATGTTCTTTTCTAGCGTCATCTCAAGTGGTTTTAGCTCAACGCCTTTTTTGTCTAACTCACGAGCAAACACAAGCCAACAGTCGTAAACGATGTTCTCTTTTGGTTCAGTTGGCAATTTCTCAACAAAATCACCCGCCGTTTTAAGGCTGAACGGATCAGCCCCAGATTTCACCAATACACGGTCACCCAATAGTGTGCCATCCACTGGAGACACGGCAGCCCCCAGCACATCAAAGCCAACGCTTACATTACCAATTGATGCTGGGGCATAAACCACTACATCCATATCACTTGAACTCATTATTGTTATACCCCTAGTTTCCAACCTAAAGTACGCATCACGTCAGAAAATACACCCGCAGCCGTTACTTCGGTGCCTGCACCATAGCCACGTAACACTAGTGGGATTGGCTGATAGTAACGGCTGTAAAATGCCAGTGCATTTTCACCGTCCTTGATTTTATACATTGGATCGTTTTCATCCACCGCAGCGATGCTTACTGTGCACTTGCCCTCATTAATCTCACCAACGTAGCGCAGTACTTTGCCTTCTTCCGCTGCCTTTGCAGATAATTCTTTAAAGTAGGCGTCTGCTTCAGGTAAACGCGCCATAAATTCATCAACGCTACCAGAATCATCAAAACCTGGTGGCAGTGCTTGATCAACCACAACGTCTTCTAGTTCTAGAGACATGCCTGCTTCACGAGCTAGGATCAGAAGCTTACGCGCGACATCCATACCAGAAAGGTCATCACGAGGATCCGGTTCAGTAAAACCATTTTCTTTTGCGATATTAGTTGCTTCACTTAGGCTCATACCTTCATCTAACTTACCGAAGATGTATGACAGAGAGCCAGAAAGAATACCGCTGAAGCGCTCTAGCTCATCACCCGCTGAGATTAGGTTTTGCAGGTTTTCGATTACCGGTAGACCCGCCCCCACAGTTGTTTCGTACATCAGCTTGCGACGAGAGCTGCGCGCAACATCGCGAAGCTGATGGTAGTAAGCCATGCTTGCTGTGTTTGCTTTTTTATTTGGTGTAACGACATGGAAACCAGCAGCTAAGAAATCAGCGTATTGGTTCGCGATATCTTCACTTGATGTACAGTCAACCAATACTGGGTTGATGATGTGGTTACGTTGAACCAAAGAAATCAAACGCGCTAGGCTGAACTCTTCTGTCGCAGCCGACATACGATCACGCCAATGATCGAGTGGCAGACCTTCACTATCAAGCAGAAGACCTTTGCTGTTTGCCAAGCCACACACGCGAATAACGATGCCTTTTTCCGCAAGCTTCGCCTGTTGACGCTCGATCTGATCCACCAGCTCACCACCAACGCCGCCAATACCAACCACGAATACGTCTAAGAAGTGCTTAGAGTTGAATAGGTTCTCGTGACACGCTTTGATCGCTTCAGAGATTTTATCTTCAGGAATCACGGCTGAGATAGCACGCTCAGATGAGCCCTGTGCGATGGCTACAATGTTTACGTTCACTTCAGCAAGAGATGAGAAGAAGCGAGATGCAACACCGCGCGATGTACGCATGCCGTCACCAACCAACGTTATGATTGAAACATTATCAATAAACTCGACCGGCTCTAATAAGCTATCTTTCAGTTCCAACTCAAACGCATCGGCCAGTACTTGTTGCGCTTTTGCTTTATCTTCTGCCTCAATACAGAAGCTAATGCTGTACTCAGAAGAAGACTGAGTAATAAGAACAATAGACACACCAGCGGAAGACATTGCGCCAAATACGCGGCTTGCCATGCCAACCATACCCTTCATACCTGGGCCGGAGACGTTAACCATAGTTAGGTCGTTTAGCGTCGTGATACCTTTGATCGCCAGATTGTCTTCACCAGTGTCTTGCCCAATCAAAGTTCCTGCACCTTGTGGGTTAAAGCTGTTTTTGATCAGACATGGGATGTGGAACTGCGCGATAGGAGCAATGGTCTTCGGATGCAAAACGGAAGCACCGAAGTAAGAAAGCTCCATCGCTTCTTGGTAGCTAAGAGATTTAAGCAGGCGAGCATCTTCTACTAAACGAGGGTCACAGTTGTATACACCATCTACGTCAGTCCAGATCTCACAACAATCTGCGCGCAGACACGCCGCAAGAACCGCCGCTGAATAATCAGAGCCATTGCGACCAAGTGTTACCAATTCACCTTTCTCGTTACCGGCGGTAAAGCCAGGCATAATGTTCACATGGCCCAGAGGAAGAGGGTTTTGGCGGAAGTTTTGCGTTGAAACGTCTACATCAACCATGGCTTCAAGGTGATCACCTTTTGCGTATAGGTATTCAACTGGGTCGATAAGATGCGCAGGTTGGCCTTTCGCTTCAAGTACTGCCTTCATCAATTGAATCGAAACGCGTTCGCCTTTGCTAATAATACGTGCATTAACATTGTTTGGGCACATGCCAAGAAGATTGATGCCATGAACGAATTGGCGTAATTGAGAGAGAGAAGTTTTCACTTGGTTATCGAAAGCTGAACCATCGATATTGGGTAGTACTGCTTGGATTTGAGTGAAGAGCGTTTTAAACGACTCCTCCAACTCTTTGATTTGTAGTTCTGCTTCACCATTGCGCAATGCGCCTTCAATGACCGCAACCAATTTGTTTGTTGTTTTACCAGGAGCGGAAAGAACAACCGCTACTTCTTCTTGTTGAGCGTTATTGGCAATAATGTCTGCCGCTCTCAAAAAGCGATCTGCATCAGCTAGTGATGATCCGCCAAACTTCAATACTCGCATCCCTTCCTCCGGTATATCTTCTTAAATTTGTCTAAATTCTGGATAAAAAAGCATAAAAAAAGGCCTGTATCTTGTTGGATACAGGCCTTTTTTGTGAATTTCTTTCGCTCAGCAGCCTGCCCCAACATGTGTCGTGTCGGTAATAATAATGGTCGTGGTCATTACTACTAGGCTGTTAGATGGCATAAATAAATATTCAACGTTAATTGTGTTTGCTTAACTCTACGTTTACCGAGTTTCTGATACATAGTCAACAAAAAATTGTTTGTTTTTACATCTTTCAGAGATTTCTGCTAAGCAATGTCATTGATATTTATAGTTAATTACACATTATTGATCATTTGAAAATCTACAGTTAGTTTTTGTAAAGGACTTAACCATCATCACCAGTTCGGTTTTTTATCTAATAACTAGTCTGATCTTTGCCATAAAACGTACGATCAAATAATTCGAGAGGGTTGTGACACATAACAACAACTTAACTGTGACTTATGTTCATAGGATCGAATTATTTAGAAAATAGGTGAGCTAGCTTTCATATTCTATGCTTTAATAGTGAGAAGCTTTGGGCGCATACTAATAAAAAAGTTGACACAAGGAGTGGTGAACATGAAAAGATGGCTTTTTCTGTTGCTGTTTTTTGTGCCTGGTGTTTGTCTAGCAAACGAGCTTCCGCCGCTTCCAGGTAAAACATCCCCTTCTCCTCATAAACTATTCATTTCCAGCGACAGTTATCAGTCTGACAGTTTTGATGTTTGGAATATCGATACGGGTTACGCCTACGAACTTTTTGATTCGGTAGACGTTTATGTCGGTGCGCGAGTCAATAACTCTCCTACCCAAAATCAAAGTGGTTTTTTGAGTGGGATCAGCTATCACTTTAATGATCGTGTCACGCTGAAAAGTACAGTTCGCTCTTACAAGAACGAAACAGCTGAAGGTATTCGCCAAGACGACAGCAGCCTCGCGGCTGAAGTATCAAGTCGCGTAAAAATTACCGATAAACTGGATCTTCACGCGACTCTTGATTACCAAGATTGGCAACAAGGCTTTGAGGTTGGTTTAGGCTTTCGTTTTTAGAAGTCCAGCTTTTGCTTAGAAATCAATACACCGTTCCAGTCCGCGTAAACGTAGTGCTTAGGTTGAACGATTTGGTTTTGCATCGTTAAGGTTACGTTTACCTCTCCTATCCCGCGTTTCTCTGTTTTAAACGGGTTAGTTCCAAGAGCTTGAACGCCAATGTCCATTTGAGATATTTGTGCTACGTCGCGTATTGCACCATAGACAATGATGCCTTCCCACCCATTTTCTATTCCGAGTATCGCTAATTGATCGCCGAGTAATGCTCTCTGACACGATCCATGCCCGTCAACAATCAATACTTTACCCGTTCCATCTTCGCCCAGTACTTCACGCACTTTCGAGTTATCGTGATAGCAGCGCACCGTAACGATTTCACCGTAAAAAGCGCTACGTTGACCAAAGTTCTGCAATGGTAAAGTAAGCAAGCTCACTTGGTCTTCAAATTGGTCACAAATATCGGGTGTAATGTCTCTCATATTTCCTCCGTGAATTTTCTCACCCAAGCGATGCTTCAGTGAGCAGTATCCTTTTCTATACCTTCTATACGAGCCGAGGTTTAATGGAGCCTAACGTATGAAAAACTTTCGGCTGCGAGCACGCAATAAGATAAAGTTGGTCATTAATGACGTAATAAATCGCGTTTTGTTGAAAGTCATTCGCCAATTCAACGGCTACCTCTGGCGACAACTCGACGGCAAAGCTTTCCTCATACCATGTAAAAGCGCTATCACCTACCGTGACAGGCGCGTAATTAACGTGCTGTAGCTGTTTTTCTAACGCGTGATTGTTTATGCTGTTCTCTTCTTTGGACCTCAAGTTACTGTATGGGTTCCAAGCGGTTATCACAGCATAGTTTGAAACACGCCACTCGGCTTCGAATCTGAAAAAAGATTCTGAATAAGCATTCCATAACGATGCGTCTATGTTCGTATTACTTTTTTCTATCATAAGTCTTAAACGATTAATAACAGTTACATTTCATCAATTGATATAAATCAACAAACTGAATGGAATTAACATTTGAGCATTGTTAGCATGCTGTTAACAATATAAAATCCGCTCAATATCTTAGGGTGTTTACGTTTCAGGCCCCACTGAAAGCAGGAAATGAAAGGTAAACAAGCCCTTTAGAATAAACGTCGCCATTGGATACTGGTGAGTTGGCAAAATTCCATGGAGGGCGGATAACTGAAAGAAGTGTTTTTTTGATCAACTTGATTTATTATCAAAATCACATTACCTGTATGTTATATTTTTGCCTAGAATTTATTCTATTAGCACAATTTTGTCACAAATTTAGGTACCGCCAATGCAAACCCCGCAGATTCTTATCGTTGAAGATGAGCAAGTAACTCGTAACACTCTTAAGAGTATTTTTGAAGCAGAGGGATACGCTGTTTTTGAAGCCAGTGACGGTGAAGAGATGCACCAAGTGTTGTCTGATAACTCAGTCAACTTGGTTATTATGGACATTAATCTTCCAGGCAAGAATGGCCTTCTACTAGCGCGTGAATTACGCGAGCAAGCGAACATTGCTTTAATGTTCCTGACAGGCCGTGACAATGAAGTAGACAAGATCCTAGGTCTTGAGATTGGTGCAGATGACTACATCACTAAACCATTCAACCCACGTGAACTAACTATTCGTGCACGTAACCTACTTAGTCGCTCAATGAGCTCTAACGCGGTGCAAGAAGAGAAGCGCTCGGTAGAAAAGTATGAATTCAACGGTTGGGTACTAGACATCAACAGCCGCTCTCTAGTAAGCCCTGCTGGTGATAGCTACAAGCTACCTCGCTCTGAGTTCCGCGCATTACTGCACTTCTGTGAGAACCCGGGTAAGATTCAAACTCGTGCAGATCTTCTTAAGAAGATGACTGGTCGTGAACTTAAGCCACACGACCGTACTGTAGACGTAACGATTCGTCGTATCCGTAAGCACTTTGAGTCTGTTTCAGGTACGCCAGAAATCATCGCCACTATCCACGGCGAAGGTTACCGCTTCTGTGGCGATCTAGAAGACTAGATTTAACCGCTAATATGCAAAGGGCTTGCTCATTGAGCAAGCCCTTTTTGTTTTAGGTCTAACGACTAATGCAACATCATTGCGGTTAATAAACCTTGTTAATCTTCACGTACTTTTCGACTAACCAACGCTGTTTACCCGCATCGTCTAGAAGCACTGCGATATCAACCGATTTTTCTGTGTTCACATCAATGTGAGACGAGAACGCCACCTCCCATCGGCTTTCACTGTGCGTTCGAGTATCTAAAGACGCACTGTCCACCAACCACTCTTTTTGCCCCTGTTTAATAATAAGAGCTTCTGCCGTTAGATTTGCAGGAAGTAACTGATATCCTTCGAGGTAAAGTGCACCTTGAATACTTTGCTCTTCCACGTCCCCAATATTCGGCATGAGGTTCACCCATAAATTACTTTTGAGCTCAACATTAACCTCATTAATCGTAATCTGACTGTTTTGTTGCCAATTCACATTTGGAACGGAACTACAGCCTGCCATCAATGCCATGGCTAATGCCAATGGTGCGATTCTTTTCATGTTATTTCCTTTGTTCCAACCAACTTTTGAGGACTTGAATATCGTTTTGGTATTCATTTTTGATCTCTTCAACCCAGTCTGAAATGTTTTCCCACCATGCTGGCATATCGGGCGATTGCGCTTTTTGCGCCACACTTTGGATACGTTTCAGGCCAATTGAACCTGCAGCACCTTTGATTTTATGCGCTTCAGAAACAATCCCATCTTGATCTTTCGCTGTCATGTTCGAATCTAAGACATCGATATAGTCTGGCATCATATCTTCAAACATTTTTATGCTGTCGTAGACAGGTTTTGCACCAACAATGTCGACGTAAGACTCTAACATATCCATATCGAGCAAATGTGTCTCAATCACAGGAGAAGGCACTGGCTCTTCCACTGTTTCGGGACCGCTCACCACTTCCTTAGGTTGTTCTAACTGGTGAGCGAAGAATTTATCAATCACTGACTGAATAGCATTCACTGCCAGCGGCTTACTGATCGCATCATCCATGCCGTTATCTAAGTATTCACGACGATCTTTCATTACATTAGCAGTTAAGGCGACCAATGGAGGAAGATTGTTATAATGCTTGCGGTAATAATTGGCGACATCAAAGCCCGTCATATCAGGCAGTTGGATATCCAACAACGCTAAGTCGTATTTTTCTGGCACAAAGTTCACTAACGCTTCTTGGCCCGTCATTGCCACGGTGACAGAGTGCCCTAGGCTCTCTAGTAACGATTTAGCCACAGTTACGTTAAGCTCGATGTCTTCGACCATAAATATGTTGAGGCGCACATTGTCGCGTTTCGCATCAATGACTGGCTCAGCTAGTTCAACAATCGGAACGTGGATCGATACAGTAAAAGTGCTACCAAAGCCTTCCTCACTGGTAACCGTAATGTCACCATCCATCATATTGATCAGTTGCTTAGATACCGCCAAACCAATACCTGTACCGACCGCATGCAGGTTGTCCTTGCCTGATTTCACTTGGTAGTACATCGCAAAGATCTTATCTAGCTCTTCGTCTGGGATACCAATACCAGTGTCTTCCACTTCCATAATAATGGTCGCAAAATCGTCTTCGACATCCGCGCTCACTGTCATCACAACGCCACCTTCTTTGGTGAACTTCATTGCGTTGCTGACCAAGTTCCAAATCACCTGACGTAGACGGGTTGCATCCACTTCAATTGCTTTTGGCAAGTCGCTTAAACGTTCTAAGTCAAAGCGTAACCCTTTTTGTTCCGCCATCAGAGCAGAGATACTCTCAATCTCTGCGACGAAGTCTTCGAAGTTAAGTGGCGCAGGTAATAGTTCTAACTTACGGCGATCAAATTTATCCATATCGATAATATCGTTGAAGATGTTACCTAGCGTAATCGCACTCACATTGATGGTCTGCATGTGTTTACGCTGCTCTTCTGTCAACGGACTATCTAGAAGCATACGACTTAAGCCTACAATGCCATTCAGCGGCGTTCGCAGCTCATGACTGATGGTTGAGATGAAGGTAGTTTTGTCGCGGCTTGCTTTCTCTAACGACTCTTCATGGCGCTTACGTTCAGTGATATCACGACCGAACCCAACGAGACCAAGGTGGCGGCCATCTTTGCTGTAAAATGGCACTTTACGCAGCTCAAAGTAATGCTTGCGACCATCTGGGTATTCGAGCCATTGCTCGTAAGTAATCGCTTGATTATCGGCAAAAACCTTTTGGTCAGTATCAACGATATGCTCGGCGATTTCTTTGCTATACACATCCCAAGGGCTTAATCCGACTAACTGGTGCTCTTTCTTGCCCGTTAGCTCTTCCATCGCGCGGTTACAGCCAGAGAAAACACCATCCGCATTGCGGTAGTAAATTAAGTCTGGTGAGGCATCAATAAATGAACGCAGTAATGCGGTACGTTCTGCCAACTCTAATTGAGTACGTTCGCGTTGGAACACCTCGTTTTCGAGGTCTTGCATCGCCTCTTCACGTGCTTCTTCCGCTTTAATACGCTCTTCAATTTCTTGGTTAAGCTTTTCAATGTTTTGTTGAAGTTGGTAATTCAGCTCTTGATCTCGCGAACGCATGTCCTTCAGTTTGGACACCAGCTTAGTTAAACGCTGGCGAGACTCTTCTAGTTGATCGACAACCACAGAGAGGAAGTAAACCGCCCAAGGGGTGATCAATAGACCAAAAAACACCGAACGGACAATGTCGATATCATCTACTCGCCCTTTGAGAGCTAAAGTAATCCCTACCTGCACCACAACAGCTAATGCCACCAGCGCAAGGGCTAGCAAAATAGAGAAGCGAACAATCCCCAGTTTGACTAGCAAGTCGACATAATACTGGGCGAGGTTTTTCATGGGTTTCATTAACTACTCCATGGTGGTGGCTAGATAGAGCCATTCGATGATGAAAAACAGGTAAATGCACTCGACCTAACGCAATTTAGGTCTGTTTGATTAGTGAAAAACACACGGTGCGATCTGCGCTTGTGACACGAGATAGAAAGATAAACCAACGAGCGCACAGGCTTCTGTAAGTTTAACGTGTTTAATACGGTGATTTAAACAATCAGCTATCAACTTAGAGCAAGCGGTCACAAAGCGTTAGCAAGAACTGGGGTGAATACAGGTGCGATTACGTCCATCAGCTTTAGCTTGGTATAACGCACTGTCAGCCATAGCGATGCCCATTTCGGGTTCATCACCATGCTGAGGAATGTAAGAGACCAGACCGATACTGACGGTAAGGCGTTCAGATGCTTCTGAACTGTCGTGTTCCATATCAAGCTGTAGAATTTTCTCATGAATACGCTGTGCTACGTTGCGCGCACCTTCCGTGGTGGTATTCGGCAAGATAAAACCAAACTCCTCGCCACCATAACGCGCAACACAATCCGAAGAACGATTGATGACTTGTGTAAACACGGTAGCGACACTGACTAACGCTTCATCACCTTGTTGGTGACCGTAACAGTCGTTGTAATCTTTGAAAAAGTCGATGTCACATAACATGATGGTGAGCGGCAGCTTTTCTCTAGCATGGTGGTACCACAATACCTGCAGTTGTTCGTCGAAACGGCGTCGGTTCGATACTTGAGTTAAGCTATCCATAAAGCTCAATTTTTCTAACTCTAGGTTGGCTTTTTCCAACTTTTGTTCTGCAAGATAACGCTCAGAAATATCACGCGCCATGATCAGCACACCATTCGTTCCTGATGCTTTATCTTTAAAAGGCGATTTCACCACATCAAACCACGTACTTTTACCATCACTACTCACGACTTTATCTATGTATCGAACTGGCTCTAACTGGCGTAATGCTTCTAAGTCACTGTCTGCTAAGCGCGCGTACATCTCTTTAGGAATCACGTCTTGGAGGCGCTTACCTATCAAATCAGAAATTTTTGAAATGCCTAACGCCTTAACAAAAGGCTGATTACACGCTTGATAGACCATGTTCTCATTGAAAATACCAATAGAGTCCGGACTGGCATCCAGAATCGTTTGTAAGATAGTATCTCTTTGCGCTAGCGCCACCTCTGTATCTTTGCGACGCTCCATTTCATCTCGCAGATTCTGTTGCATCTTGTGCCATTCAGTCACGTCATGACTAATAGACAGCGTACCGATAAGCTCACCACTCGGCGAAACAAGAGAGTTTTGATTGACTTCCAATAAGCAACTTCGACCTTGTGGATCCGTTGTCCATTTACGTTCGCTTTTTCTGGTCATCTCACCCAACGCCTTGGATGCGCAAGCTTCTTCCCTTCGCCCTTGCCAGAATTGATCAAATGCTCGATTGGTCGTTAACAGATTGCCTTGGCGGTCTTGGGTACAAATTAGCTCTGAAAGTGAGTCTAATGCCGAACGTGCGATGATTAATTGGGCAAGTTCTTGTTGCTGCTCTTGGTGAGTGGCTTGATATGGCTGAGCATAAAGAATCCAAACTCGATGATTGCGCAATAAACTCTTTCTGCCTGACAGCTCCACTTTAATAGATTCACTATCAGATAGTCGCCAGTCAAAAGCCTGCTGACGAAAATGACGACTAGAGAAGCGATCGAGAAACAGCTCAAGCTCATGAATATCGAATAAAGCAGGATACAAATACCCCGTTCCCAAAGAGCGAATGCCTAATAACTGCATCGCAGCCTGGTTAGATAGCAAGAGCTGAGCATGGCTAGTGTCCACCACTATGACTGGATAGGGAGAATCCGTTACTAGTTGCTTAAGTGACGTCTGAAAGTGCAAATAGATCAGTGCTAACGCACACACGCCTGCGATTAATAACAAGACGACATAGCCATAACCGCCTTGACCACCCCAAAGC
>NZ_WXWS01000473.1:0-14002 GCF_009904715.1 Vibrio sp. V42_P2S4T144
TTTTATTAATATTGATGCGCATAATGATCGCGCCTATAAAAGCACCGATATCAACAACTGTTTAATGTGAAATAATATGTTTTTGCATTGATTCGATAATTTGTGCCGTCATGCCCCAGATGAAATGCTGTCTATATGGGATAGCAAATACACGATGACTGCTTCTTTTTAGGTCAAATTTGGTGCTATACAATTTTTTGGGGTTCAGAATATGGTTGGCAGGAACCTCAAAAACTGACTCTACTTCATTTGGGTCAATATGCGTTTTATATTCCGGAGAAACAAAAGCCAAAAAAGGCGTCACATTAAACTGACTAATCGTTGGTAGTGTAGGAAGTTGACCAAACACATGAATATGCTCATCTTCTATCCCAACTTCTTCTTTGGTTTCCCTTAAAGCGGTATTCACGAGCTGAATATCTTCCTGCTCATATTTGCCACCGGGAAAGCTGATTTGTCCCGGATGATGGCGTAAGTGGGCTGCACGCTTAGTCAGAATGACTTGTAACCCGTCATCGCGTTCCACAAAACCGATTAAGACTGCCGCATCTCTCAGGGACTTTTCTTTCATCCATTTCAGTCGAGCAAGGGACTCTTTGTGGTAGCCCGTTGGAAGCCGAAATTGAAAGTTCTGTAGTAAATGAGTTTTGTCGATAACCAAACTGAGTCCTTATTTATCGTGCCTAACCATTATTTATTATACTCAAAGACGGCAAAGCGTATGGCGTTATCGTTGCTGGTTACCAAATAAAACATTCGCATTAAAGCACTCGCCAGCACTTTCCCTCTTTGTGTTGTGTGTCTCACTCTGCTTGAACATATTAATTTGAAACTTATAAGGTTATACACCATTCTTTATTTTAGGACGTCACTATAGGACAAGTATTGGCCAATGAAAGGGATTATTTTCACCGAGTTCATGGAGTTAGTAGAAGAGAAATTCGGTCTTGATGTGTTAGACCAAGTTCTCGATCTTTCTAACGATGAAGGTGTTTACACCGCTGTTGGTAGTTACGATCACAAAGACTTGGTTAAGTTGATCGTGAATCTCAGTAAAGTATCTGGTGTTCCCCCCGAGCAACTGCAAGAAGTGTTTGGAGAGTGCGTCTTTTTGAATTTACTTCGCTCCATTCCTAGTCACGCCAGTTTGCAACAGTGTGAAACGACGTTTCAATTTGTTCGCCATGTTGAAGACTTTATTCATGTCGAAGTTAAGAAGCTCTATCCTGATGCTAACCCTCCGCAATTTGATTTCATTAGTGAAAACCAATCCCAATTGGTATTTGACTACCACAGCGCAAGATGTATGTCTCACGTATGCTTAGGATTGATAAAAGGCTGTGCTGCGCATTTTGGTGAGGTAGTTCATATCAAACATCAAAATCAGTCAGAGGATGGCAGCAAAGTACGTTTTTGGTTAGAGGCTCAATAAGAACGATATGACGGGAAGTTCCTCATTAGAAAGGAAACTCAAACGAGAAGTTGCATCAAGAAAAGCAGCTGAGCAGCTGTTGGAACAGAAAAGCTTAGAGTTATATGAATCCAACCAGCAACTCAGTGTTGCATTGAAAAAGCTGGAGCTGAAATCTAAAAAGGATCTTCGTAAGTTTGAGTTTGAAGAGCAAATTGATGCGACGTTGATTAAGTTCGGTCGTACTTTTTTATCGAGCACGTTCGATGAAGCAATGATAGCGAGCTTTATTGAGCAGCTCACTTCTAACTCGATCATTTCTGCGGCTTACTTGTTTCTTGACGCTACAAAGCTGAGCTCATTGCGTCGTCATCACTTTGGTCACTTACAGCTTCGTCATAACAACGAGATTTTCACCACTCCTAATTGGCAGGGAGAGAATTTGCATTTGCCAGTTATCATTGATGGGGAAACGGTTGGGGAGTTGATTTTCTCCGTGTTGCAAGATCAAATCGATCAGTCTTTTATTTCCAAACAGATGGAGCTCGTGTCTGACTTAGTTCATGGTGTTATTGGTCGACACTTAAGTTTAGAGCGAGAGGTCGAGCTGAGAAAGCGGGCTGAGGAATCAGAAAAAGCGACGAAGGAGTTTGTCGCCATGATTAACCATGAGCTGCGAACTCCTCTCAATGGCGTATTGGGTAGTGCGGAGTTATTGAGTCGAACCCAATTAGAAGAAGAGCAGCGTCAATACTTGAGCAATTTGACTCAATCAGGGGACTTATTGAGAGTTATCATTAATGATCTTCTTGATTTCAGTAAGATGAATGCCGGTATGATGGAAATCATACATAAAGTTTTTGCCTGGGAGGAGCTTGAAAAAGCCATAATGGGTGTATTTGCAGCTAAGGCTGCGGAAAAACGCATCCATTTCTCTATCGACAAAAAGCTGGGGATTCCAGAGTTTTTAGTCGGTGACTTAGAGCGCATTACACAAATTTTGGTTAACTTGGTGGGAAACGCGATTAAGTTTACTCACTTGGGTGGTGTCGTGTTACGGGTGGAATGGCTTAACGGCACGGCTTATTTTGAGGTTGAAGACACTGGTATTGGCATCCCAATAAAAGCACAGCCGTCACTCTTTGATCCATTTGTCCAAGTTGATCGCTCGGCGAAACGCAGCTTTGAAGGCTCAGGTTTAGGTCTCGCGATTTGTAAAAATCTCGTGGATTTGATGCAAGGTCAAATTAGCTTTGAGAGTGAAGAGCGCAAAGGGACAACTTTTAAAGTTGCTATTCCTCTTGAGGAAGGGCAAGCACAAGGCACAGCAGAGGGGGAATTGGTCACCATAGAGCGAAGCGATTTAGCAGGACGGTCAATATTAGTGGTTGATGACATCAGAATGAATCAAGTCATTGTTACTCAAATGCTGAAAAAACTCGACATTACACCTGATTTAAAAGCCAACGGTAAAGAAGCATTAGAAGCGGTGAAAAGTAAAGACTACGAACTGATATTCATGGACTGCCGAATGCCAGAAATGGATGGTTATGAGGCGACGATGTATCTGAGAGAGCGTGGCTTTACTCATCCTATTATTGCATTAACCGCTGGCACTACCATCGAAGAGCGTCAAAAGTGCATTGATTCAGGCATGGACGACATCCTCACTAAGCCGTACACCGCAACCGATATCGAACAGATTATGTGTAAGTGGCTTGAGCAGTAGACGCTGCCTCTTAAAAAGTATGTTTGTTGGCCAACGGCTAAAAGCTAAAGTACATGTAAATAAAGCACACAAAAAACGCACCACGCTGGATAATGCCGATCATTTAACGATGTTTTTTGGGTCATTCTAGCGAGCCTTGGCGATACTGAGAATCTAGTAGCAGCACGATGAGCGGGTAATGAAACAAATTTGACCACAAAGTGCTTGAATAGAAGAACCTGTATCACGCTCCTTCGTCGCTGTGCAGGGTGATGAGATACAGAAATATGCCACTCGCTGTTAAACGAGCGGCATTATCCGTTCTGGAGGCGTTTTAGATTGTTTTCGTCACAAGCATTAAGCGACGTTGTCCGCGGTTGAAATCTACGATTGCAGCGCTGGCAAAATCTTTGAAAGCTTATCCAACGTTTCTTGATACTCAGAGGCGCAATCGCTATCTGCCACGACGCCGCCGCCAGCCCAAGCGTAAAGTTTGTTTTTTTCCGCTACAAGAGTTCGGATAGTAATGCTGGTGTCCATACGACCATGGCGTGAAATGTAGCCAATACTGCCGCAATACGCGCTGCGTCGATGCGGCTCCAGTTCTTCAATAATCTGCATTGCGCGAACTTTAGGTGCTCCCGTAATTGAACCGCCTGGAAAACACGCTCGCAGCAAATCCGCAGGAGCGTATTGTTCATCCAAATTTGCACGAATGGTGCTCACCAAATGATGCACGGCAGGGAAGCTTTCAATATCGAACAACTTTGGCACGTGAACGCTACCCGGTGATGCAACCCGACCAATATCATTACGCAGCAAATCGACAATCATCAGGTTTTCTGCCTGATCTTTTTCCGCTGTCTGCAAGTCATGGGCATTAGCGTTATCTTTCTTTGGATCTTCGCTGCGTGGGCGAGTACCTTTGATTGGTTTTGTTTCAATGACGCGATCTTTGAGCTCTAAAAAGCGCTCTGGAGAGATACTCAAAATCGAAGACTCAGGCATACGGATAAAAGCGGAAAATGGCGCTTGGTTGGCGGACTCTAATTTTAGATACGCTTGCCACTCACTGCCTTGATACGGTGCGTTAAAGCGTTGCGCCAAATTGATCTGATAACAGTCACCGCTCAACAAGTATTCTTGCACCTTGTCAAAGCGAGTGGCGTAGCTCTCTTTTGTCATGTTTGACTGCCAAGCACCAGACAAAGCGAAGTCAACGGTTTGTTCTGCTTTTTGCTCGTTTAACCATTGCCAAGCTTGCTCGATGTTCTGACCGACTAAGCATGCTTTTTTAAGCTTGTGGTCAACAACGACGGCCCATTCATACAGACCTACCGCCATATCCGGCGTGTTGAGATCTTTTTCTGCCACTTCTGGCATCGTTTCTACGCGGCGACCTAAATCGTAACTGAAGTAACCTAGCGCACCGCCGACAAAAGGCAAATCCAATTCTTTATTTAACTCTACGTGAGGAAGCCACTGTTCTTGCATCTGATGAAGCAGCGCAAATGGGTCATCTTGAGTTGAATAGGCATTCGATGGCGTTTCAACTTGTGTGTTGTCGGCAGTGGTTTCTAACGTTGCAATTGGGTTGGCAACCAATACATCGAAGCGGCTATCGATATGCGTTTTTGATGCAGAACGCAGCAACATCGCCCAAGGTAGGTGTTGAATGCGAGAAAAAAGGTGAAGAGTAAACTCTGGTGCGTATTCCAGCGCTTTAAAATCAATGAATTGATTGTCCATGTTGTTCATTTGTGTAATTTGTGACAAAGAGATCGTTCACTGCATGGCATGTCATGGGCAGCAAGAGTATCATATTCCTCTGTATAGCCAAACTCCCTCTATTCATAGGGTTTTGAGATGGTTTACAAGTAGGCAACTTCAGCATTTCGTGTGTCGATATCAGCCGTTCGACAATTGTTTATAAAAAACGAAGCTCAAAAGAGCAATAAGCTCAACAAACACGATTGAAGCCAAGCCAATAATGGAAGCATAACTATAACGAGGCATGTAATGACGGTAATACGCAAGCAGGATGTGATCAGCAGTGTCGCTGATGCGCTACAGTATATTTCTTACTACCACCCGCTAGACTTTGTTCAAGCTCTTGAAAAAGCCTATCACCGCGAAGAGAGCCAAGCCGCTAAAGACGCGATTGCTCAGATCTTAATTAACTCCCGAATGTCCGCAGAAGGTCACCGTCCAATTTGTCAGGATACTGGTATTGTGACGTGTTTCGTCAACATCGGTATGGGCGTGCAATGGGATTCGACCGACATGACGGTTCAGCAGATGGTAGATGAAGGTGTTCGACAAGCGTACACGAACCCTGATAACCCGTTGCGTGCGTCAGTACTTATGGACCCTGCTGGTAAACGTATTAATACCAAAGACAACACGCCTGCCGTCGTACATATCAACATGGTTCCGGGCGATAAAGTTGAAATTCAGATCGCTGCGAAGGGCGGTGGTAGCGAAAACAAAACTAAGATGGTGATGCTAAACCCATCTGACGATATTGCTGAATGGGTAGAAAAAACGCTACCAACAATGGGGGCGGGCTGGTGTCCTCCTGGCATGCTTGGCATTGGTATCGGCGGTACGGCTGAAAAAGCAGCGGTATTGGCAAAAGAATCTCTAATGGAACACATCGATATTCAAGAGCTTATTGACCGTGGCCCACAAAACGCAGAAGAAGAGCTTCGTTTGGATATCTTCAATCGCGTGAACAAACTTGGTATCGGTGCGCAAGGTCTTGGCGGTTTGACGACTGTTGTCGACGTTAAAATCAAAACTGCGCCAACGCACGCGGCTTCTAAGCCTGTTTGTTTGATCCCGAACTGTGCGGCGACTCGTCACGTACACTTCACGCTTGATGGTAGCGGCCCAGCAGAGCTAACACCACCTAAACTAGAAGATTGGCCAGATATCACTTGGGAAGCGGGCGAAAATACGCGTCGCGTAAACTTAGACACAATTACTAAAGAAGAAGTACAAGAGTGGAAGACAGGCGAAACGGTTCTTCTATCAGGTAAAATTCTGACTGGTCGTGATGCTGCGCATAAACGTATTCAAGGCATGCTAGATAACGGTGAAGGTCTACCTGAAGGCGTAGATCTCAACGGTAAGTTCATTTACTACGTAGGCCCTGTTGATGCAGTTGGTGATGAAGTCGTTGGTCCTGCTGGCCCAACAACATCTACGCGTATGGATAAATTCACCGACATGATGCTAGAAAAGACCGGCATCATGGGCATGATCGGTAAAGCTGAGCGTGGCCCTGCAACGGTTGAATCTATCAAGAATCACAAAGCGGTTTACCTAATGGCTGTCGGTGGCGCTGCGTACTTGGTGGCGAAAGCGATCAAGAAAGCTCGCGTTGTCGCATTTGAAGATTTAGGTATGGAAGCGATTTACGAATTTGAAGTTGAAGATATGCCAGTAACAGTGGCTGTCGACTCAAATGGTGTTAACGCGCACCAAATTGGTCCAGACACTTGGAAAGTGAAAATTCAAGAGATGGAGGCATAAGGCAAAAGGCAATCTTGCTGCGTCTCAGTAGAGAGAATGTGACAAGGTGCTGATTTACCTAGCAAACAATTGACAAAAGTGCAGCGAAACCTGCACTTTTTGTCTATATAATTAAGGATATAAACCTTTAGGCATAGCAATCAAACGTTATGCGAACAATAATTAGGAGACGGCATGCCTCGTTTTATTCAGATTCTACAAATTATTCTTGCTGTAGTGATAGGTGGCTTTGTTGGCTATGACTTGATTCTTCACGGTATCAGCATCTTTGATGAAAAGTACGTGACCATCACATGTGTGTTGTGGTTGATTTTAGAAATCGCTCTATTTGTTATCTATAAGTTGATCGAAGACGACTAGGCTTAAAGAAAGCGGGTTCCTGTTTAACATAGTAATCAGCGCATATAGAGTTACTAATGCTGTAGATTAAGTAAGCCTCTGAACCACTCAGGGGCTTTTCTTTTTTTAATACAGCATCAAGCCGGATGTTTTGTTCATCTTTTATTAAGGTATATAAAGTTAAACTCATAGAATTCGGGATAGAACAGTATTCATAGATCGAAATTCGAAGTCGCTGACAACGTTGTTTTAAAGTGGAGTAAGATAAAGAAGCGTAATGAAGAGAATAAAGAAAGAAGTTAATGACTTTATCAACAGAGGTATGGACTCTAATGTTCGAATTGCTGTCACCGGACTTTCTCGTGCCGGTAAGACGGCATTCATCACGTCATTAGTGAATCAGCTTCTTCATACTGCAACCCATGACAATTTGCCTCTTTTGACTGCGGCTAGAGATAAGCGCCTTATTGGGGCGAAGCGTGAGCCTCAATCGAATATGATGGTGCCACGCTTTGCTTACGATGAGGCGATGAGCCAAATTCATGCCACTCCACCTCAGTGGCCAGTACCGACACGTGATGTGAGTGAGATTCGCTTAGCGCTCAAGTACAAACCAAATAAAACCACGAAAAAGCTGTTGAGTAAAACCGCAATTTTAAATGTTGATATTATCGACTATCCAGGAGAGTGGCTGCTCGACCTGCCTTTATTGGACATGGACTTTGCAACGTGGTCGCAAACTCAGTTTGATGCACTTAAAGGCCAGCGTGGCGATTTAGCCAAAGCTTGGCTTTCTAAACTGGAGAAAGTGGATCTCTTTGCAGAAGTGAATGAGAAACTACTTGAGAAAGTTGCACACACATACACAGAGTACCTTCATTCTTGTAAAGACTCTGGCCTTCATTGGGTTCAGCCTGGCCGCTTTGTATTACCTGGTGAGCTAGCAGGCGCGCCGGTGCTACAGTTTTTCCCGTGTCGTGTTGATTCAGAAAGCAAAGCGTCCAAGGGCAGTAACTTAGCGATGCTAGAAGCCCGTTTTCAGGAATACCAACAGAAAGTCGTGAAAGCGTTTTATAAGCATCATTTTGCGACCTTCGATCGCCAGATTGTACTGGTGGATTGTTTGCAGCCTCTCAATGCCGGTGATGAAGCGTTTTACGACATGCGCCAAGCGCTAGAACAGATCATGCATAGCTTCCGCTATGGTCGTAGTAGCTTTTTGCGTCGTCTGTTCTCACCAAAAATCGACAAAGTGTTGTTTGCTGCTACAAAAGCGGATCATATCACGCCCGATCAGCACCCCAATTTGGTGTCTCTGCTCCAACAAATGGTGCATCCAGCATGGCAAACGGCAGCCTACGAGAATATTGAGATGAGCTGCATGAGTATCGCTTCCATCCAAGCAACCACGACGGGGTTTATTTCCTCTGGAGATAAGACCATCCCGGCGTTACAAGGAACAACATTGGGTGGTGAGCCGATGACTATGTTTCCTGGAGAGGTGCCGAAAAAACTACCAAATGCAGCTTATTGGCAAAACAACGGGTTTGATTTTACGTCGTTTCGTCCGATGCCCTCACCGAATGATGAGCCAGTGAAGCACATACGCTTAGACAAAGCACTGGATTACCTGATTGGAGATAAATTGAAATGAGTGAGTTGAAGCAAAAACAAGTTTTCTCTGAAAAGGTAATGGAAAAAGAGCAGCAATCGAATCAACCGGAGTTGACGGCGCAGCAAACATTCGGCGAAAAAGAAACATTTGTACCTGTTGAAGTTAAAGAAGCGCACCAGGAGACCGAACAGGAATTGCAACTCGAGCATGTCATTCGTCCAAAATCGGGCAGAAAATGGCTCGCGACTGGCGCATTTGCAACTTTTGCTGGTTTGGTTGGCTGGCAAGCGGTGGACTCGGTTATAACCGCAATTCAGGCTTCTGATTGGCTGGCCTTAAGCTGGACGGGGTTTATTGCTGCGATCGCTTCGCTTGGTTTAGGAGCTATGGGTAAAGAGCTTTGGAAACTGCGAAAACTACGAAATCATTTTAGTGTTCAAGAAGAAGCAGAAGCACTTGTTAATAGTGAGAGCGTTGGGAAAGGGAAAGCCTTTTGCGAAACCGTAGCAGAACAAAGTGGTGTGATGGCAGAGAATCCGGGCTTTGATCGTTGGCAGAACAGTATTAACCCTGCTCATAGTGACGCTGAAATTCTTGATATGTATGACTCGATGGTGGTGAGCCAACAAGACAAGTTGGCAACGAAAATCGTATCACAGCACGCAACCGAGTGTGCGGCCCTAGTCGCCGTGAGCCCTCTGGCTGCCGCTGATATGTTGCTGGTGGCGTGGCGAAATTTCAAAATGATCGACAACCTCTCCAAAGTATATGGGGTAGAGCTAGGTTATGCCTCTCGCATCAAGTTACTAAGAGCGGTATTTGTCAATATGGCGGCGGCTGGAGCCAGTGAGCTCGCTATTGATGCCAGTATGGATTTGATGTCGATGGATCTTGCTGGCAAAGTTTCTGCTCGTGCAGGGCAGGGACTAGGTGTTGGTATTCTAACGGCACGTTTGGGCTTGAAAGCGATGACCTTATTGCGTCCACTACCCTGGTATCCTGACCGTCAGGTTAAGTTGGGCACCATACGCAAGGCAGTGGCGGCGAAAGTTGCATCAATTACGATGAAACCGTAACGAATATCAACTTTGATGGATAGGATTGCTTGACGCCATTCCAAGCATGATAGAAACTACTGTCAACTTTTCCTGACAGTTGTGAATTGGGATATTTTAAGTGCGTCTTGAAGTCTTATGTGAAGATCGACTCGGCTTGACCCGAGAACTGCTCGATATTTTAGCGTCTAAAAGCATCGACTTGCGTGGTATCGAAATCGATATTAGCGGTATTATCTATTTGAATTGCCCGGATATTGATTTTGATACGTTTAGTGAGCTGATGGCTGAAATCCGCCGTATTCCGGGGGTGAAAGACGTACGTAAAATCCAGTTTATGCCGATGGAGCGCCACAATACGGAGCTGCTCTCGTTAGTTGATAACTTGCCCGATCCGGTTTTTGCCATTGATCTTAAAGGTGCCGTAGACATGGCAAACATGTCTGCACTTTCATTGCTTGGCCTTCACAAGCAAGAAGTGATTGGTACTCAAATCGGTGCTTTGTTACCAAGTGTTCGTTTCTCTCGTTGGTCTGAAGGTGTTAATGGTCGAACGCGGGAAAACCTTGTGATTGATGGCTTGGACTATGTTCTAGAGTTGATGCCCGTTTATATCCGAGACGAAGCGCAAAACTCGACTCTAGCGAGTACTCTAATGACGATTCGCTCTAGTCAGCAAGTTGCCAGAATTGAAGAAGCACTACCGCTGCATAATCCTCTGGGTTTTGAGCACTTTGTTGGTATATCGAACCGTCATAAAGCACTAATGAACCAAGCTAAGAAGCTGTCTGTGCTTGACCAACCATTGTTGATTGAGGGCGAAACGGGGACTGGTAAAGAAATGCTTGCTAAAGCTTGCCACAGCCGTTCTAGCCGCGCGAGCAAGCCATTCCTAGTTTTGAGTTGTGCTTCTATGCCTGACGATGTAGCAGAAACCGAACTTTTTGGTCATGCGCCGGGTTCATTCAATCATGAACAAGGCCACAAAGGCATCTTTGAGCAAGCAAATGGCGGCACGGTATTTCTTGATGAAATCGGTGAAATGAGTTCGCACCTTCAAATCAAGCTGTTACGTTTTCTACAGGATGGTAATTTCCGTCGTGTCGGTGCAGAAGATGAGATGCATGTCGATGTTCGTATCATCGCTTCAACAAAACATAACCTTGCCGAGCTTTCTGAAGCAGGAATGTTCCGTGAAGATTTGTATTATCGTCTCAACGTACTTACGCTCAGCATTCCTCCGTTACGTAAGCGCTCAAACGACGTTGCACCATTGCTTGAGTTGTTTGTGGCGAAACATGCTCAACAGCTTGGGATTGATAAGCCAGAGTTTGATGATGGTCTAGTTGATGCCCTTGCAAATTATCAGTGGCCAGGAAACATGCGCCAGCTGGATAACATGGTTCTTCGAGCGCTCACGGAAATGGATGGTGATATACTAAACGCGGATCACTTCAATTTACCTCAGCCTCAGTCAGTCGGCGCTGGTAGTGCAACGCTTAACATCGACGGTTCTTTGGATGAGATCATGCGTGATTATGAATCTCAAGTTCTGGAACGTTTGTATCAGTCATTCCCATCAAGCCGCAAGCTTGCTAAGCGCTTGAATGTATCGCATACCTCAATCGCTAATAAACTGCGTGATTACGGTATACGTAAGAATTAATCGAATTGAACGAAAAGACGGAATTAATCATTTGTAATGGAAGATAACAGCTCATCTATCGCCGTTCATAAGTTGGACGGTGACTTGCTTCTTCGTACCGCTGAAATCGGTGACGCAGATATGATTGCCGAATATTTTCAAGCCAACCGAGAATACCTGAAACCGTTTGAACCGAAACGTGAAGAGGCTTTTTTCTCAGTGAACGGTTGGTTGCAAAAGCTTATCAAGCTCAATGAGCTGCATCGAATGGGATTGGGGTATTATTGCCTTTTAGTCAGAGCCTCTTCGGGTGAAATGCTAGGTACGATATCCTTTAGTAGTTTGAGTCGTTTTCCTTTTTATTCTTGTAACGTCGGATATTCTCTCGCTGAAAAAGCGCAAGGGCATGGTTATATGCGTCGTGGATTAACCATGGCTTGCGACTACATGTTTAACGTTCAGAAACTGCATCGTATTCAAGCTGGCTACATGCCTCACAATAAACGTAGTGAAGCTGTGCTAGAGCATGTAGGTTTCAACCGAGAAGGGTATGCAAAAGATTACCTTTTGATTAATGGTGAGTGGCAAGACCACGTTCTAACGTCGCTTATTAATCCGAATTGGCAGCCAGAAGGGCGATAGTATGGAACGATTGGAAAAGCAGTTAGCACTTGTAATCGAGCTCGATAAACTCAAAAGCATTTTGCGCCGAACTCGAGTTAAAAGTGCTGAAGGGCGCCTCGAAAATAGTGGTGAGCATAGTTGGCATGTCGCACTGATGGCAATATTGATGGAAGAGCATGCGAATGCACCTGTTGATATTTGCCGAGTGATGAAAATGTTATTGATACATGACGTAGTAGAGATCGACGCGGGCGATACCTTTGTTTATGATACTGCTGCGTCTCAAGAGCAAGCAGAAAAAGAAATTAGAGCTGCAGAGCGCTTGTTTGGTATGTTACCCAGCGATCAGGAGCAAGAGCTATTGGCGCTTTGGCATGAATTTGAAGCCGCGCAGACCGATGATGCTAAGTATGCAAAAGCACTCGATCGATTAATTCCAATGCTCTTGAACTACCATAATAATGGTCAGAGTTGGAAGGAACATGGTGTCTCACGCGAACAAGCACTTACCATTAATAAACGAATTGAATTTGGCTCTGTTACCTTATGGGACAAAGCGAAAGAGTTGATTGAAGAAGCCACAGAGAAAGGTTGGCTGAAATCGTAATAAAGGAGACTGAATGTCTTATTTGCCTTTGGATGAATACCAAAGAAAATGGATTTTTACGCATCAGTCGATGCCTGTGCCAGAAGAAGATTTGGCTTTTATTAAGCCGATGAACCAAGCCCGTTCAGCACAATTTTGGAAAGAAAATATCAGTGCTCAAAGCCCTGATATGGATAGACTTAGTTCCCAAGACTGGCCAATGAATGAGGCGAATTGGTCTGAAACTGTGGATTGGATGGCTGCGTGGGAGTCGGATGAACCTGACATGCTAGCGGAAGTTGAGGCACATATCGATTGGCAAGACGATGTGACCGTTTACTTTTGCTACGAGAAGTACAATGTCATCGAAACGAAATGGTCTATTTTTAAAAAGCACTGGAAGAACTTTCTCTTTTATGACGATGGTCCGATACTAATAGGACGTCGCCGTTCACAAGCACTTTGGTTTGATTCAAAAGGCAATGTGAAACTCGGTGTTCGTCAATAACGAGTTATAAAGCAAAGCCACCTTTCGAGGTGGCTTTGTTTTTCTAAAGGCTGGATAATGGACTCAACACACCGCCAGCCCCGCGCTCGATAACGTGAGTATAGATTTGCGTGGTTTTTACATCAGTATGCCCTAATTGTTCCTGAACAGTTCTAATGTCTGCGCCAGATTCCAATAAGTGCGTGGCAAAACTGTGTCTTAGTGTGTGGCAAGTTACAGTTTTCTCAATGCTTGCGTCGCTTGCCGCGCGCTTTACTGCTCTTTGTATTGCGCTTTCATTGATATGATGCCTTCTCAATTCACCAGTATCTCGATCTGCGCTTAACTTTGTTGATGGAAACAAAAAGTGCCAGTTAAAATCTAGCTCCGCTTTTGGGTATTTACGTCGTAAACCTTCAGAGATGTATACGCCCGCATAACCAGGCATGTGTCTATCTTTAAAGTAATAGTTTCTTGCTAAATTAACTTGAGCTTTAAGTGGTTCATGCAGTTCTTTGGCTAATGTGACTGTACGATTTTTACCTCCTTTTCCTTGCCAAACGCGAACTGCACCATAATCATAATCGATGTCTTGAACTCGTAAGCGTAAACATTCCATCACTCGAAGCCCTGAGCCGTAAAGCAGCTGAATATGGAGTCTATACCTCGGGTCGATATGCTGAACGAATCTTCGGATCTCCTCCCTGGTTAACACAACGGGAAGTTTCTTTTCGGTCAAGGATTTCTGAAATCTCATATCAAGTGATAGTGGGGTTTTGAAATAATCACGATATAAAAATGATATTGAGTTCAGCGCCAAAGCTTGCGTTTTTACCGCAACTTTTTCTTCTACCGCTAAGTAACTCAGAAATTGAATGACATCATCTTCTGCTAGTGTTGATGGGTGTGCAAGCTGGTGAAAAGTGATAAAGCGTTTTATCCAAAATAGATAACTTTCGATAGTTTTATTCGCATAATGACGCGTAAGCATGTGC
>NZ_WXWS01000050.1:0-13939 GCF_009904715.1 Vibrio sp. V42_P2S4T144
GCGCATACCCTGTTTTCTTTAGAGAAAATTTTAGATTTTTTTGAAAATAATTCGTTTGGAGGGGTAATCGTGACAAAGCGGATAAAAAAGCAAAAAAACTTTCATTTTTCGCTAAAGCTTCTTTTCGAATTGTCGATACAGGCAGGTTTTGCGTTAAATTCGGGCAAGGCCGTTCATCAGCCAAGCAAGGTCAATGCTAGGTTTGGCGCTTGTTTTGCTTGCGCCAGAATAGAAGTACTGACCTGTTGTAAAATCTGTTGCTTCACCATTTGCGTAGTTTCTTTGGCATAGTCAGTGTCTTGGATACGACTGTTGGAAGCGGCTAAGTTTTCGTGGATGTTATCGAGATTATTGATCGCGTGATTAAAGCGGTTTTGATACGCGCCTAACTCCGCACGACTGCCATCTACCGTTTTCAAAGCATCATCTAAAATGCCGACCGCCATCTGAGCGCCACCGACCGTGCTAATATCAATACTATCTACCGTTCTATTTACGGTGACATACTTGCCAAGTTCTAACTCATCAGCCAGGCCACCACTGAAGGTTGGTCCAGGGTATTTTATGGCGTCCTTGTGGGACATGAGTAACTGCAGTTGCCCCTCTTCATTAACAGACGCTTTCACTTTATCGGTCTGCCCGTTAATGTAAGTCGCGAGTTCTTCTATATCGTCGCCAGCTTTAGCTTCAATACGGATCTCCTGCTCTTCAAAATTGTTATCACGGTAGCTGATAACAATTTCATTATTTCCGTTTTGAACCGTCCAATCTGAACTGACTCTTTGATATGAGCTCATTGAAAAGCTACCTAAAGATTCCGGCTGCATGGTCCGCAGGCCAATTTGTACCGCTTCACCAGCCGTTGCACCGATTTGAAAAGACGATGTACCGAATGTGCCGTTCAGCAATTTACGTCCACCAAAAGATGTGGTTTCTGCAATACGACTTAACTCATCATTTAAAGCAGAGACTTCTTCTTGCAGTGCAGTGCGCTCCGCTTTGCTGTTTGAACCATTGGCTGACTGTAGCGACAAATCACGCATACGTTGCATGATATTGGTCACCTCATTCATCGCGCCTTCCGCAGTTTGCATGATGGAAATGCCGTCATTCGCGTTGCGAACCGCAACATCTAAACCACGCATTTGTGATTGCAAGCGGTTGGAAATTTGCAGACCCGCAGCGTCATCCTTTGCGCTATTAATACGCTTCCCTGAAGACAAACGCTCCATGGATTGATTCAGCATATCCGTTGCACTGGTCAAGTGACGCTGTGCGACAAGTGCTGCAACATTGGTATTAACGGTGATCGCCACGAATAAAGAGTCCTAAAATTAAGGCTTTGAGTACTTATCGACCAAGTAACAGAAAAGTTTAGTGTTTTTTGAAAAGAGATTGGAATAGAAATCGAAAACAAAAGCCCTCCATTGGAGGGCTTAAGAAATAAAGTCTGACAACTTACTTGATGGCTAGCTCTGCGAGCATTTCTTGCGAAGGCGCGAAGAAGTACGCACCAGTTACCGCTGTTGTGAAACGAAGCATTTGGTCTGTTTTACCATCTGTCACGCCGTACATACTTTCTAGCATCACTTTAATGTTATGAAGTGTATTGCAGTAAGAAATAAACAGCAGGCCATGAGGCCCTGTCACCGTCCCGTATGGTAAGCTGTGGCGAACAATCTTCAAACCTTTACCTTCTTCTTTGATATCAACTCGACCAACGTGTGATGCAGCAGGAACGTCTTCTAGCTCGATAGAGTCTAGCTTGGTACGACCAATCACTTTTTCTTGCGCTTTGACATTCAATCGATTCCAAGCGGCAAGGTTATGTTCAAAGCGCTGAGCCATAACATAACTGCCTCCAGCAAATGGGCCCTCTTTTACTAGAGCCACATCAGCGCGAGCCTCCCCTTTCGGGTTTTCTGTGCCATCAATGAAGTCTGTCATATCACGAGCATCAAGGTAACGGTACCCATATGTTTCGTCCACAATGGTGACATCTTGTGCCGTCTCTTCTAGGAACTTACGCAACACGTAAAAATGCAAGTCGTGACGAGTCGAGTGACAGTGAATCAGTACATCTACGTCTGTTGCTGGAGCAACGATGTCACCTTCGCCAAGTTGAGTAAAATCAATAAGCTCTTCTGGCGCGTCTACATTAAGGTGTTCCCAAAACGATTTTGTGAATGCGATAGAAAGCGTCAGCGCTGCACCCGGCTGGGTAATGTTTAACTCTTCCACCAACTTTGGTAGTGCTTTCAGTTTTTCTAATACGTTTTCACGGTTTTGGTTCACTTTGAGTTGAGTGTACAGTGCAAATGGCCCGGCTTCTGGCACGATCGCCGTTTGAGCTTGTGACATTGAGGTTTCCTCTATTACTTTGCCCCAGAGTGGGAAGTTATTGTTTTTAATTCTTTGAATGCTGCTGTTCATCGTGCGCCAATTGTGGCACTTGAAAACAGTCTTTTACCCATCTTCCATTTAGAAGATAGATCATAAACCAAGCTAATAAGGTAATGGTAAGGGCGTTTGCCCAATTAAACACTCCATGTTCTAGGTACACATGATACATGGTCTGAGCAAGTTGAATACCGCACAAGATCAAAGTGATCTCGCGACCATAGCGAGTAATTCTGTTTACCCATCCTCTGTCGGGATGACGAAGCCCCATTAACCACATAAGAAGCAAACTTGGAATGCCCATCGCCAAACCTAAATACAACGTACTTGAATATGGGTAAACAATAGCGAGTAGCTTACTGCCACTATCACGACTTACACCAGCCATGGCAAACACCACCCATGAACGCACAAGAAACATCCATCCCACCCATAAAATGATCGGCGCCTTTAAAAATCCATGGGCGTCATATTGGTCAAACGAATAGCGCACAACATCTTCTTCTTTATGTGATAAAAACGTCACTTTAACCTATCGTTTCAGAGTTGCAAGCCAACAAAGATGAGAACTGAAGTTCATTTCAGCACCTTACACAGGTAAACTAAACAAAGATTTACAGCGACGTTGATGAGAAACATGAAAAAAAGAACTCCTGCCACCCCTGTGCCTTCTCAAGAAACTCAAGCCGAAGCGATGAGAATTGCCAAATCCACGCAGAAACCGGGGCAAACCAAAGAGCAAACCAAACTCATCGCTCAAGGTATCGAAAAAGGCATCGCGCAATATAAGAAACAACAAAAAGAGCGCAACCGCCAAGCCGATAAAGCGAAGAAAAAACAGCAACGTGAAAAACAACGTCAGCATGAAGAGATTATCGAACAAGACAATATCACCGACGATGCGCCAAACCATTCATCAAGCAAACTGCCTTGGACACTACTTGTTCTGAGCTGGATTGGCTTTGCTGCTTACATAGTATTGGGGAAATAGCTAATGAAACGCCTGTTACTTGGACTTTTTGTCGTGCTTCTAACGGGTTGCACGATGCCTTCTCACCTTACTCATGCTCAAAGTCAAGATGTTCATATTCGCATTGACGCGCAATTCGACCCTGAGCGATGCGAATACAAAGGCGAAGTCACCGGAAGTGAAGGCCATTGGTATAACTACATTTTCATGACTAATGACGCGATGATGCAAGGCGCGATGAACGATTTAAAAAACAATGCAGCGGCTATCGATGCGGACACCGTTTTTATGGTTTCCCCACAAGATTTTATCACTTCATTTAGCGTACTGGGTTCCGCCTACCGCTGCAATGGATGAGGCCTGAATATGAAAAAAGCCAGCAATTGCTGGCTTATGCACGAAATCCAAGACTGCTAGCGATATCTCTCTCCCGCTCTAGAACCCATTGGCTATCAAAAGGCCCCCAATCTGAAAGTTGATAATAGCCGTCATTATGACGTCGGCCATCTTGAACGAATATGAGTTCAATGCCGATCCCAGGTAACGCCTTGAGTACATCTTGAATAGTACGACGAGGCCACCCCGTTTTTTCGATCAACTTTGGCACATTCGGCCTTTCTAGGTTTTCCACCAACAAGGCCAAATATAGCCGCCTTGCAAAAACAGGACTCAATTCCATTGACACCTCCTAAAATTGTGCTGATTCATTATTTCGTTTTTGCTCAGCGAGGTGTTGCGTTTGATCAATAACTCGACTTTTCCATTTGATTTAGACGAATTTTTATTCGATTTATAGCGCATTCATCGTAAATAAGTTATGTGACATTAGTTATCTCAATCTATCTGAAAATATTTTCCACCGCATTTTGTCAGTTTGATTGCTTCTTGATAGGATGCTTTAACAGCCCAAATCACTTAAGTGCGTCTTAACCGCGCCAGTGAAAAATAGAACAAAGAAAAAGGAAAGACTATGTCGATTACCATGTTTGGTATTCCCAACTGCGATACGATCAAAAAAGCCAAGAAATGGTTAGAAGCCGAGGATATTGCTTACGACTTCCATGACTACCGTAAGCAAGGCATTGATGCAGAAATGGTAAGTGAATTTTGTCGCGCTTTAGGTTGGGAACAGGTGCTCAATAAACGTGGCACAACCTACCGCCAATTAGCGCAAGAGCAGAAAGACACACTTAACGAGGAAAACGCCATCGCTCTTTTGGTAGAAAACCCTGCGATGATTAAACGCCCAATTTTAAAAGTGAATGATCAACTTCATATCGGTTTTAAAGCTGATCAATACGCTAGCATTTTCAACTCTTAAATAAAGGAATACTCAAGGATGACAGACAGTCCAGTATTGGCACTTGCTAAAGATCTGATCAGTAGACAGTCCGTAACGCCGGAAGACGCAGGTTGTCAGGATTTGATGATCGAGCGCTTAAAAGCACTCGGGTTTGAAATTGAAGTGATGGTATTTGAAGACACCACGAACTTCTGGGCTCGACGTGGTTCAGAAGCGCCGCTATTTGCGTTTGCTGGCCACACCGATGTGGTACCAGCTGGCAAATTGGAACACTGGAATACACATCCGTTTGAACCGACCATTATTGATGGTTACTTGCATGGCCGCGGCGCAGCTGACATGAAAGGGTCGCTCGCCGCTATGGTTGTTGCAGTTGAACGCTTTATCGCCGAAAACCCAGATCACAAAGGCTCAATTGGCTTCTTAATTACGTCGGATGAAGAAGGGCCATTTATCAACGGTACCGTTCGCGTTGTAGAAACGTTGATGGAACGTGGTGAGAACATCGATATGTGTATTGTTGGTGAACCATCCAGCACCGAAGTGGTTGGCGATGTAGTGAAAAATGGACGCCGTGGATCCATCACTGGTGATTTAACGGTAAAAGGAACACAAGGCCACGTGGCCTACCCTCACCTAGCCAGCAATCCAGTGCACGAGTCTCTACTCGCGATTCATGAACTCGCGACGACAGAATGGGACAAAGGGAATGATTACTTCCCACCGACCAGTTTCCAGATCCCGAATGTATCGGCTGGCACTGGTGCGTCTAACGTTATTCCTGGCGAGTTCCATGTTCAGTTCAACCTACGTTTTAGTACTGAGCTTAACAATGACGCAATTGTTCAGCGTGTTACCGAAACATTGGACAAGCATGAGCTGGACTACGACCTAAAATGGACATTCAACGGTGACCCATTCCTGACCGATACGGGCGCACTGCTAGACGCGGTTGTAGCTGCTGTGGCCGAAATCAATGATACGAAGCCAGCGCTACTTACAACTGGCGGTACTTCTGATGGTCGTTTTATTGCTCGAATGGGAGGTCAAGTCGTAGAGTTAGGCCCTGTTAACGCTACGATTCATAAAGTGAACGAGTGTGTGAAAGTCGACGATCTTGAAAAGTTGACGGACATGTACGAAAACACGTTGAAACACCTATTGGCGAAGTAATCAGCGAGAACACAATGACACCAGAGCAACTCACCGGAATCACTGATTCCCATCTTCAATCCACACTAGTGGGGCAAAAGGCATTTATGCTTCACCCTAAAGTAGTCAATGACTTATTGAAGATGATTAATGCCGCAACCGAAGCAGGTTTCAAAATGGAAATCGCCAGTGGTTTTCGTGACTTTAATCGCCAAAAAGCCATCTGGAACGGGAAGTTTTCTGGTGAGTTGCCAATTCTCGACATAAACTCCCGCCCTTTGAATAAAGCAGAGTTAAATGACGAAGAGAAATTGATGGCCATTTTGCGCTGGTCGGCATTGCCCGGAGGAAGTCGTCATCATTGGGGTTGTGATTTTGATGTCTATGCGCGCAATTTATTGCCTGCTGACACCAAACTCAAGTTGGAACCTTGGGAGTATCTTGAAGGCCACCAGCAAGCGTTCTACCAATGGTTAAAAGCCAACCTTGGTCGGTTCGGTTTCTTCTTCCCTTATCAGCATGATTTAGGTGGCGTTTCGATTGAGCCTTGGCACATTAGTCACCGCGCTGTCGGGCAGCAATGCCTCGAGCAGTTGACGCTTGATGTACTCAGAAGCCAGTTGATTAAACAAAATCAGACCGACAACATTGCAGGGATTGACGTCATACTGAATAATTTGGATAACGTCGTTGCCAAATTTATTCACAATATCACGCCGCCGGAGGCTCTATGATAGAAATACTAACCAATCCTTGGGTCATTATTATTGTAGTGTTGAGCGTGGTCATTGGTAATATTGCCGCACTCAAATATACCGCAAAAATGAAGTTTGGTCAGATGGATAAAAGCCGTAAGAACGATTTAGATAAGCTGAACACATTGGATAAACAGCGCTACGCTGAAGAAGATAAAAACAAAAACGAGCCTCGTTAGTTACTCACCAGCTTCATCTCGACACATTTAATCTAAACATCAAAAAAGGGACCACTAGGTCCCTTTTCTATCATTAAGTAAACACGCCGCGTTAAGCTCGCTTTGTTTACTGCTTCACTGTTGCAGCCAATACAGGCGCTAGTGATTTCAAAAACTCTTCTTCTACTGGCTTGCCAGAGGAGTCGGTGATATTGATAGACGTACGGTTGCCTAAATCACCAAGTAAGAATGTGTACTTACCAGCGGCTAACTCCACTGGTTTAACGCCGATATCGTTCCAGAATTCATCATCCGGAGATGCATATTTCGCAGTGATTGTGCCCTGAGACTGGCTACGCTCTTCAATCTTAAAGCCCATCTTAGGTAGAATATTAGGCAGACGTTGCCAAAGCATGTTGTATTGCGCACGCGCGATAATCACAGGAAGTCCGCTGCGGTCTTTACCCATTGTGATTGGGATCTGTTTAACCAACTCTTGCGCTTTACGCTGTGCTTCTTCACGCACTTCTTGATCGTAGCGAGCGGTGACCAAGTTCGTCATGAACACATTGTAGCGCTCACGGTTGGTCGCCGTTACTTCTTTCACTTGATTGCCTTCACGCCAGTCAATAAGGCTCACCTTAAAGCCGTGTCGACCATTTGCTTCAGCGCGTACGATTTCATATCGGCTGCCAATTTCTAGCTCTTCATCTGGCGAATCCCAAGTCACCCATCCTGTCTCGATGCGAGAGTCTGTTTGGCTTTCAACTGGAATCTCGTTAGCCGCGACCATGTTTTGCACCGTTTGCCAAACTTTATCTAGTTCATCTTTACGAAGTAGCCAAAGTGTCACTTCACCATCACTGCTGCGGTCCAAACGTGCACCGGGAATAAGCTCTAGGACTTGTTGAGGTGGACGAATGTCGACATCTTTACCGACACCACCAGCGTAGTTACCCTGAGGGATCTCGTAGTTAGGGTAAAACTGAGGCTGTGCACCCTGTGGGACATTCCACTCACCCAAATTTGGGGAGTTCAAATACTCGAAGTCATCTTTTGCTTGACGACGTTGATTGGCACCACCTGAACAGGCAGTCAATACGAATACAGCTAATGAACTTAACACTAACTGGCTTGAAAGCTTCATCTATACTCCTAAAACACCGAGGGCGCTTTGGCCCCCAGTATGAACTTCAATCCTAGTAACTCAATCTTAATAGCTCAATCTTAATAAATATGGGCGTCTGTTAGCGACTGCTCGACGATCGGCTGCGATTTTTCAGAAAGCGTAGTTAAAGGAAGACGCAAACCACCTTCTTCAATCAAACCAAGCTTTTGCGCTGCCCATTTTACTGGGATAGGGCTTGCTTCGATGAAAAGGTTTTTGTGTAGAGTCATCAAGCGTTGGTTAATCGCTTCTGCTTCTTCGTACTTACCTTCACTTGCCAAATGGAACATGTCTGCCATGTCTTTAGCTGCAATATTGTTCGTTACCGAGATAACACCATTGCCGCCAAGTTTCACAAAATCCAGCCCTGTCGCATCATCGCCACTTAGTAAGATAAAATCTTCGCCACAAAGTTCACGATGAATTGCAATTCGTTCCAAATCGCCCGTTGCATCTTTTAGAGCTACGATATTATCAAGCTTTGACAAGCGTGCCACTGTTTCTGGCTGCATATCAACAGCAGTACGGCCTGGTACGTTGTACAAAATTAGAGGCACATCACTCGCTTCGGCAATTGCCTTGTAATGTAGAAACAAACCCTCTTGAGTTGGTTTGTTGTAATACGGTGTCACACTCAGGAAGCCAGCAATACCAGAATCAGCCAGTAATTTGCTAAATGTTACTGCCTCATGGGTTGCATTTGCACCCGTGCCAGCAATCACAGGGATGCGACCGTCGGCAAACTCAACAGTTTTATTAACGACCTTTACATGCTCTTCAATGGTCAGTGTCGCTGACTCACCTGTTGTGCCTACTGCCACAATACCGTCTGTACCCGCTTCAACGTGGTACTCTACTAGCTTTTGCAGACCGTCAAAGTCTACTTCGCCATCTGCTTTGAATGGCGTAATCAGCGCTACGATACTTCCTGAAAACATGTTTATCTCCCTCATTTAACTCTTTCTGCATGGTACTGTAATGCGATTGAAAAACACAAGAGCGTAAACTCGCTTACAAAGTACAAATGAATGAATAATTACCAGTTGTTAGAGGTCTAGCAACTTAATTGCTCTATTTGGTTTGATTAACGGCAATATTGATAATCGTGTTGGGCTTTCGAGTGACTTTAGAATCTATCAGTGATTTGGAAAATACTGAAGAGCACAAGCAAGGAAAATATACTCTTTGGTCTTGTTAGCCAAGTCAGATCTAAGTGAATAAAACGGCCAGACAATAGGCAAGCACATCATGCAAACGTTTTGTTTATCCTACAGCCTGCATTTACTGTTTATTTCCCACCACTCCCCTCAACATCCTCCTGCTTTTTATAGACTAAAAAGAACTGGCTCGATATTTCTTCGCAATATCTGTGCTAACATCTCTCTATTGAAGAAAGGACAAGAAGCTCATTTATGAAGCAACATCTGGTACTTACAGCAGTTGGAACGGACCGTCCAGGCATTTGTAACCAAGTCGTACAGCTCGTTACTCAAGCTGGTTGTAACATAGTCGATAGCCGTATCGCTATCTTTGGCAGCGAATTTACGCTGATCATGCTCCTGACTGGGAACGCCAGCAGCGTGACTCGAGTTGAAACGCAATTGCCCCTGCTTGGCCAAGAACATGACCTTATTACGATCATGAAACGCACAGCGGCGCACGAACTGCTCGATAACAGCTACACCATGGAAGTGTTTATTGAGTCTGAAGACCGCCCTGGGTTAACTGAAAAATTTACTAAGTTCTTCGCTGATCAGCAGATTGGTTTAGACTCTCTTAGCGCGCAAACCATCAGCAAGTCGAAAATTCAACTCGATTCTGACCAGTTTCACATTGCGATTACTGCATCTGTAAGCGCGGATTTTAATTTGATGCAGTTACAAGAAGACTTCGATGAACTTTGTAAGTCGCTCAACGTACAAGGTTCTCTGAATTTCATTAAAAACACACTATAAAGTAAAGGAAATCAAAATGAATACGCTGACAGCAGGCTCGCCAGCGCCAGCCTTCTCTTTGCTCGACCAAGACGGAAATACCGTTTCTCTTGAAGACTTTAAAGGCAAGAAAGTACTTTTCTACTTTTACCCTAAGGCGATGACGCCGGGTTGTACTACACAAGCAAAAGGCCTTCGTGACATCAAAGCTGAACTCGATGCACATAACGTGGTGGTACTCGGCGTAAGCATCGACCCTGTAAAGCGCCTAGGCAAGTTCATCGAGCGCGATGATTTAAACTTCACTCTGCTTTCTGATGAAGACCATGCCGTTGCTGACCAGTTCGGCGTTTGGGGCGAAAAGAAATTCATGGGCAAAGTATACGACGGTCTTCACCGCATTAGCTTTCTGATCAATGAAGAAGGCGTGATCGAACATGTGTTCAACAAGTTCAAAACCAAAGATCACCACGAAGTCGTATTAAACTACTTAAACGAAAACGCTTAAACGCTATTGTTTTTCTACAAACAAAAAGCCCAGCAAACTGCTGGGCTTTCTTTTAACCATCGTACCTTTGGTAACAACTACTCTTGTTCGACAGGTTCGTTTTCTTCCGTGCTTGGTAATGCATGCCATACGGCTTTGACTAATGTCGCTAAAGGAATGGCGAAGAACACCCCCCAAAAACCCCACAGCCCACCAAAGACTAATACAGCCACAATGATAGCAACTGGGTGTAAGTTTACTGCCTCGGAAAACAGAACAGGAACCAACACATTACCATCCAGCGCCTGGATAATACCGTAAGCAAGCAACAACCAATAAAACGGAGGCGTTAAACCCCATTGGAACAAACCAACGATAGCAACAGGTACAGTAACAGCCGCCGCACCGATATAAGGAATCAAAACCGACAGACCAACGGCTACGGCAAGCAACGCCGAGTAACGAAGATCTAAAAGGGCAAAAGTCACGTAGCTCACACCGCCCACGATTAAAATCTCTAACACTTTACCGCGAATGTAATTTGATATCTGCTCGTTCATTTCATGCCAAACTTTATTCGCCAATTTACGGTTTTTCGGCAGAATACCGCTTGCGATTCGCAGCATTTCTTCTTTGTCTTTAAGCAAAAAGAAGATAAGGAGTGGCACTAAGATCAAATATACCGCTAGCGTTGCAATGCTAACTAATGAAGCAAGCGACCCTTTGACGACACTTTCACCCAGCCCCAGTGCTTGGTTTTTGGCGTTCGTCACCACGGTTTCTACTATTTCTAAATTGGCTAGTTCAGGATGGCGCTCTGGCAATGTGACAATAAACTTTTGTAGCCCGTTGTACATGTTCGGAATATCGTTAATTAGATTACCGACCTGAGTCCAAATCGTCGGAACCAAGCCAAACAACGCAATTAACATTAACCCGACAAAGACCAAGATCACGATAATAACCGACAAAGTGCGCGGCACGCCCATACGACACATTTTGACAACTGGCCATTCAAGTAGATAAGCCAAAACGATCGCGACAAGTAATGGCGCAATCAAGTGTCCAAAGAAGTAAATGGTGATAAAGCCAAACAGCAAGATCGCGACGAGACTTACTGCGTGAGGGTCAGAGAAACGTCGTTTATACCAACGACTAACCATTTCAAACATCTTATGCGGATTCCTTATTGAAGACAGTCAATGTGTAGTGCTCTGATGTAGATTGGCAATCAACTGAGTACCCTTGGGCACTAAGATAGTTCACAATGTCTCGTTTAGAGCTGTTGTCCACCACTTGAATGACAAGTTGATGATACTGCTTTGCTTCTCCTTGAAAGACCTCAGCAGCATGACGCTTTGCAAGTAACAGTGCCATAGGACAACGTTGCTCACGCAAATCAAGTAACATGGATTCCATTGTATTGCTCTGCACTTATGATAGGGTTGTATTGTAACGGCTTTTTGAGCTGGTGCTAGCACTTCTGACATGATTTAACCACATGCTGAAATAGCTCGGATGTAAAATAATTTACGAAACCAATTCATTTATTTCCGGTCTTACTGTTAGCTTATATCCTCACGGATAACCAAAACGTATGTGGCGCTGTTAATAGGCTCTCGACCTGTAACCACATGCTTATGTATTTTGGAGAACCTTTTAAACGTATGTTAAAACGCACTCGCTCGCTAGTTTGCTTATGTCTTGCTGCTGCCATCAGTTCGCCGACAACTTATGCCAATAGCATTGACTTGCCAGACATTGGCACAGCTGCTGGTGGCACGCTTTCAATAGACCAAGAGTTGATTTATGGCGACGCCTATATGCGTATGCTCAGAGCCAGTAAACCTATCGTTAATGACCCTGTCATCAATGAATATATTGACTCTCTTGGGCACAAATTAGTGGCCAATGCGAATGATGTAAAAACGCCGTTCCACTTCTTTATGATTCGCGACCGTAATATCAACGCATTCGCGTTTTTTGGTGGCTATGTAGCGCTGCATTCTGGGTTGTTTCTTCATGCTCGTTCAGAAAGTGAGCTGGCCTCTGTTGTCGCTCACGAGATAGCGCACGTCACACAACGTCACCTTGCTCGGAGTATGGAAGAACAAGCGCGTCGCTCTCCGGCCACATTAGCCGCACTTGCGGGGGCACTACTACTTTCAATTGCCTCACCCGAAGCGGGGATGGCTGCAATTACAGCAGCAACCGCGGGCAACATGCAAAGTCAAATCAACTACACTCGTGCAAACGAAAAAGAAGCGGATCGCTTTGGTATTTCGACATTAGCAAAAGCCGGCTTTGATGTTCAAGCAATGCCAAGGTTTTTTGGCCGTCTTGCTGATGAGTATCGTTATGCGAGTAAACCGCCACCAATGCTCCTGACTCACCCTTTGCCTGAAGATCGAATTACCGATAGCCGTGCGCGAGCAAGAACCTATCCTCCAATGCGTGTTGTGCCTTCAATAGACTATCATCTAGCTCGCGCGCGCATTGTGGCTCGTTACGCTGGCATTGATGGACAAGCCGCCCTGAGCTGGTTTGAGAGAACCCAAAAGAAAGCCTCTGCGGACATTACACCTGCTTTTGATTATGGTCGAGCACTCGTGCATTTAGACAATAAACGCTTATCTCAAGCGGAACCAATTTTGAAAAAGTTACTGGAACAAGACCCAAGTAACCCGTTTTACTTGGACGCTATGACGGATTTATACATCGAGAAGAAGCAGCCAGAAAAAGCAACCGAGATGCTCCGCAAAGCGTTATCTCGTAACCCTCAAAATAAAGTATTGACCATTAACTACGCCAATGCGCTACTTGAGGACAATAAAAACGATCAAGCCACGCGAGTTCTTCAAAGATACACTCATGACTATCCTGAAGATACAAATGGCTGGCACCTAATATCGAAGAGCTACCACGCGCTGGGGCGTAGCGATGAAGAGTTGGCTGCTCGAGCAGAAATTTTGGCATTGCGAGCAAATTGGAATAAAGCGATTCAATATTATAGTGAAGCAAGTAAAATGGCCAAGTTGGGCAGCTTAGAGCAAGCGCGATACGATGCCCGTATCGACCAACTCATGATCCAAAGAGATCGATTCATGGCATTACAATAACGAAATGGAGAAAACCATGTCAGTCGTGATTTATCACAACCCTCGTTGCTCAAAGAGCCGTCAAACACTTGAACTGCTTGAGCAAAATGGTGTTACACCGGAAGTCGTCAAATACCTAGACACACCACTTAACGTGGATGAACTAAAAGCGCTGTACGCCCAGCTTGGCTTTTCATCTGTACGTGAAATGATGCGCACTAAAGAAAGTGAATATAAAGAGCTTGGCTTAGGCGAAGACTCCGTCAGCGATGAGCAATTATTCGAAGCAATGGCGAAAAATCCAAAGTTGTTTGAGCGTCCGGTTGTCGTTGCTAACGGCAAAGCAAAAATTGGTCGCCCACCAGAGCAAGTGTTGGATATTTTATAAATGGATTGCCAGATCCTTATTTTGTATTTCAGCCGTCATGGCTCGACAAAACAACTGGCAAGACAAATAGCAAGAGGAGTCGAATCGACTCCTCAATGCCAAGCAATTTTGCGTACAGTTGAAGAA